>JAYVSP010000420.1:0-5526 GCA_043775215.1 Planctomyces sp.
TGCTCGGCCTCGGTGATGCGTTTCATCAGCAGGCGCATGCCGCTGAGCAGCCTTTGCTCGAGCGGGACCTTTTTCTCCTGCAGGACCGCGCCTGCATCACGGAACGCCTCGACCAGCGCAGGCGTCGGATAAATCTGCCACATTGAATCCGTGGGCGACACCGCATGTGAGTCGCTGGCGCGATCATAAGCCAGCACGATTCCGTGGCCGGATGGAATCCAAGCATCGCCCAGCGCGTTGGCCCGATCCCTCACCGTCGTACCGCTCAGGTAGGTGTTCGTGACCAGCCACAGTGCGCAGCCCGTGGCTTCACGAAATCTGCGAATTTCATCCGACAGCGCCACCTGCAACGCCTCCGGCATGGCGCGCGCTTCATCGAGAATGAATCCGGCGGGTGCTGGAGGAAGCTTGGCGGTTTCAGCGGCAGCGGAGACGCCGTGCATCCACGCAATGGAGAGAAGCACGACAATCGCGCGATTGATCGGCGGGAGGCTGGCTGCGATGTGCGGGTTGCGGTTCACTCGGAGGCGGTATGGAGCAAGCTGCTGCTGGAATCCAACACGGCAATGGGTTTGTGATCGTTGAAGGATCAGGACTCTCCAATCAACGACTCAAGGTCGCCGTAGTCGTACGGTGGTCGTTCGCGGATCGCGATCAGAGCCACCCAGCGGGATTCGTCGTCGATCAAGTAAAGCACGCGCAGGGAATCGGATCGCCAGCGTCGCACTTCGGTGGTCGTTATTTGCTGCGACAAAAGCTTGGATCGCGGACCGCGCGGATTGGTCTTAAGCGTCGTTACGAACGTCTCGACGGCACGCCGCTTGTGGCCGGGGAGCCGCTTGAGTTCGCGCCAGAAGTCTGGCCGCGCATAGACGAGCCAGGGATCAGGCATCCGCTTGCTTGTCGAGTTCTTCCCAGCGCAACCAGCCTGACTTCTCGGGGTCGCCGCCTGCGGCATTGAGTTCGCTGACTGCGGTGCGTAAGTCGTCGCCGTCCTCCTTGTCTTCGAGGCGACCGATCAAACCTTCCCAGTCCTGCGCATCGAGAACGACAAGGCGCTGCTCGCCAGCTTTCAGAAACTGCGGCTTCTGGCGCATGGTGTATGTGCTCATGGCAGGATCATATCGTGAAGCGCGGAGGGAGGCAAGCGGGCATCACGATCCCGGTGCACCGAGACCGTGGGGAGCACAGCCCACCTCGCCTGTCGAGAATGGGTGGTCCTCCCCAGTCATCAGACGCGAGCATTTAACAATCATAGCATTGTTACTCGGCAGAGTCCTCCTCGACACTGGCCAACTCGTCATCAATGATCTTTGCCGCTTTGGCGATTAGGGCCTGATTGGGGTTTTTGGATTTGGTGGAATGCTTTGCGACCGCCTTCGCTGCGAGTGTGCGCAATTGCTGTCGAACTGCTTCGTTGGAGAACCCGTACCGAAGCTCGTGTCGAAGTGTGAAGTAAACCCTATTCAAGTAAAAGGAGTTCTTGTGTGCCCGCGATATGAACAGGTCCAAAGATTCTCGCCACCCAAGCGGACGTTGCCTCGTCACCACCAGCAGTATTAGCAACCCGCCGATCGTGTCTTGATTGTTGTTCAGGTAGTCTTGGAACAATGGGCCAAGCTTTTTTGAAAAGAGATCAAGTTGATGCCAAGAAACAACATTGTCGGCAATCGACGTCATCACCATGTTCCAGACTTTTTCCGCCTCAACTTCGTCTTCAAATCCGCTGGCAAGAACGAATCCCATTCCCTCAAACGACGCCCGACGATTCGTTGCCAGGATTGGGGACAGCACCACGAGAATCTGGCAAAGTCGGGTCCATGCAGTCATAACGGCATCCAGTAACGCCTGCTTCTCTGAGGGCGATACATGGTCGCTATTTCGAAGGGCCCGCGCAGCAGCCTTCATGGCTTGAATCATCTGATCGAGAGTCGAGGTCTTGATCCACTCGTTCACTTCCTGATGATATGGCTTTGAACGGTCATAAGAGCCATCCGCGACAGCGTCTTTAACCTCAGAAGGCAAAGCAGACTCTTGAATACTCTCGGTCACCTCTTTGTGCATGAGTGCCACGGCCTCATCGTCAGGACTCCACTTCGCGGCTGAGAGCGGGTTGAAGTCGGCGGCGATTTTCGTGCGGAACAGGAATTCCGCATCCATTCGACGAAGGTCCGCCGTCAACTGCACTACGGCATCGGTTCTTCGGCGGTCGATTCCCGTATAGAATTCGATCACCTCGGGAAAAGCTGTGTACCGTGAATCTGAGAGTATGAATGCCGCAAACTCCGAACTGTGATGCATTCGCAACGCGATGAAATAAAAGCGCCAGTACGCCAGACGAAATCCAAATTCAATGCCCCGTCGGATGAGAATGTTCTCCGTGCATAAAAAATTGAAGAGGACATCAGAATCAAAGGTGATCATCTGATTTCGACAGTACTCGTGAACTTTGTCGAAGAACTCTTCTCGACAAAATGAATGCCGATTAGTCCTGAGCATCCATTCACACAAGTAACCAAGGGCAAACTCACAATCGGTCAAATCCGGACGGGAGCTGTATTTTGGGATCTGGTCGAACTCATGAAAGAGGGCGATTAATACCTTCTTGATTACCTCAGTCCGGTTAACCGGGCTTTCGTCGAAATGACGTTCAATTAGTTTGAGAAGGAGGAGGCAGCTCAGCGGGGTTCGATGTGTATTCAACGCATCAATGTCCTCAATCAGTTTTTTTGTGACTACATCTGGATCAAGTGCAGACTGAGCAGCTTCGAGGTAGGAACAAACAAGCTCACGGACCCGGGCTCGTGACAGTGAGCGGAGATACAATGCTTCGAATCCATCTTCTTTCGTGATGACTGCAGGATTCCTCAGGTCGTTGAAGTCTTCGATCCCGTGAAGAATAATTATGGCCACTCCACCGAATTCCTCTTGAATCGTGCGAAGCAGCTTCGCGCTTTTCGGTACATTTTGCCAGTTGTCCAAGATGATTCCGGCAACCGCGGTGCCAGTGCATTTCAGTTCGTTACGACGTTCACGCACATACGTTAACACCCCTTGGCGATGCGCACCAATGCTTGCTGCGTCACAGTTGATGACGACATTTTTCCCGTTCACATACCTAAAATGGGCCAAGGCAATAAATTTCCCCAAGCAGGTCAGCCCGAACTCTCTCGGGGCTCGGATTATGCGCGAAATTGGTTGCTCGATCAAAGAAGAGACCGTGACAATCTCCGGGGAATCATGATTTCCGGCGGCTTCTGGGTGTCGCGTCAGGTCGCGCTCGATCCAGAGCTGGCGCTTGGAGGAGTACGATGTCGAAGCTTCGTGAAATTCAGCCTCGAGGATCGCCTCGGTGCTAACCCGATCTTCGGTCCCATGACCCAAACGCTTCGGTGCGGCGCGGTCTGCTGGCGAAAACAACACTTTTCCCGAATCATCGCCCGCGAGGTTCACACCGAGAACAAATTTGCTGCCTGTCCACTGGCGGTAGTTCACTTCGACATCGCTTGTCTCAGTGTCCAGTGTTACAAATGCGTAGCCAAGTTGATCTGTTTTGCGGGTGAAAAGCGCCGGTGCGCGGCAAAACACCGAGCGTCCAACGCCTCGGTTGTGGAAGACAGCATCTCCCTGATGTACATGCCCTGAAAAAACTACGTCGTATCTTTCTGCTATTAGCTTTTCGAGTTCAGTTTGCGCCCAGTCTGAAAGCCATTCTAGCGGGTGGTGCATCACCAATAAGCGCCGCTTGAAGTCAGTCTGTTGGTCCCATCGATGCAGTGATCTCGAATCGATACAGAGCTTTTCTTTGTCGTTGATCGGTTGGCCTGAATCCGGATCATCAAGGCCACCAAACGAGCAAAGTGCAGTATTCATGCAATACAAACCGGTGCCTTCAGCCAAGGCCCAGCCACCTCCGCCGAGATTTTTTTGGCAGCAAGAAAACTTCGCGAATGCCTTTTCCGTTGCGACGTAATCAATGAACTTGGCGGTGAATTGGTTTTCGGTCAGTGACGGAAGCTCTTCGAGAAACGCCTCCTCTCCTTTCAACGCATCGAGGGCACCACGGGCACTTCGAATGCGAGACTTCAGCGCAGAGCGTGACACGTCATGGTTTCCAGGAACACAAGTTCGCTGATTGGACGGAATGCCAACCCCGTCGAAAGCCGCAGAGACTTCCTTCAGAAAACCCTCATGTTGTGCGGAGTCCGAAGCGCTATGCACCAAGTCACCAGAAAAGATTAGTTGAAGCGGGCCATACCGGCCCATTTGCGATTCGACATCTTCAATAAACTTTGAGAACACGCGGCCCGCCTCTTCGTGCCAGTTTGGCCGGTAGTGAAGGTCGGAGATGTGGAGGAAATTGAGCTTCATGTTACGGGAGAGGTGTTTAGGTTTCGTGGAGTTCCCACCGCGATTGATTCGAGGGCTTTCACCTCAGATTTGGTTCCGAACCAAACGTGAAGAATTGCCGAGTGTGGTGGAGGCAGAGATGCGAAATGTGGGTTCTCGTGTGTGAGTGCGCACACGGGTGCAAAATGGAAAATCGGGAGAAGTCGACCAAAGGGTTCTCACACTTCGGGGTTCCAAGTTTGTCACTCCGACCTATGGGATCCGGCATCCTGCCCCCGGATTTCGTTCCGGCAATGGGTTTGTCGAGCAACCCCACAGATGCGTACACGCGCTTGTGAAATTTTTCACACAATCGCCTTGCCGCTGTTTCACGGCAGGGGAATAGTCGCCGCCCCACGCAGAATCCGCACTCTTCGATGCCCACGGTCACCCGAGAATACCAAGCTCCAGACAACGCCACCAAGACGGCCCGCCAGCTTGAACTGCTGGAGGAGACGACCACGGACCTCGTCGGCGAGAAGCTCGTGCTGAACATGGGCCCGTCCCACCCGGCCACGCACGGCGTGCTGCGCCTCGTGCTCGAACTCGACGGCGAGATCGTCACCAAGGCCGACCCCGACGTGGGCTTCCTGCATCGCGGCGACGAAAAGATCGCCGAGAACATGCACTATAACCAGTTCGTGCCTTACACGGACCGGCTCGATTATCTCGCACCGCTTGCCAACAACGTGGCCTACGCGCTCGCGGTGGAAAAACTGCTTGGCTGGGAACTCCCCCCGCGTGGAAAAGCAGTCCGCGTGATCTGCTGCGAGATGGCGCGCATCTCGGCGCACCTTCTCGGCGTCGGCGTGTTCGCCATGGATGTGGGCGCGATGACCGTCTTCCTCTACACCTTCACCGAGCGCGAGAAGATCTACAACCTCTGCGAGCTGCTCACCGGCGCGCGCTTCACCACCAGCTACACGCGCATCGGCGGCCAGATTCGCGACCTCACGCTGGACTTCATTGCCGGACTGAAAAAATTTCTCGATGAGGTCATCCCCGTGATCGACGAGGTGGACGCGCTGCTCTCGAAGAACGCCATCTTCATCAACCGCACGCAGGACATCGGTTTCATCTCCAAGGAAGACGCCATCGCGTTTGGACTCAGCGGCCCGAACCTGCGCGCCTCCGGCG
>JAYVSP010000421.1:0-6976 GCA_043775215.1 Planctomyces sp.
GGCAAGTAGCCGTTCGGATTTCGGGCGTTGTGTTTCTTTCGGATTTGGTTCTTTGGTTTTCGGATTTGCGGCTTCGCCGCGCTATATGTCATCGAACTCGTCAGTGTTCGGATCGGCGTCTCATGACTCCGATTATGGAGATACCTTCGTTCCGATTCGTTTGCCGTGACGTCGAATAAGAGAGGTGTCATTTGGGAAACCTCGTCCGTTTTCTGTTCGATCTGCCGGGACTCAGGCTGATTACTAGGCCTGTCACGCGGATGTTGTTGAAGTTGATCGCGATCCCGATTTTTCGGTTCGTATTGAAGTACTTGCTGCGCGTGGAGGTCATTAGCGAGGAATTGGAGAAAGACCTGTCGCAGTGGTTTCGGGCGTCGTTGTTGCTGCTGATCGCCACCCACAATATGGAAGAGTTGTTGTTTCAGACGGGAAGCAAGCAGTACAAGCACGAAACCGAGATCGACGCACTACTATTTGGGCTGCGATTGCTGCTGGCCATCGGCTGCATTGAGGGGATGCCGGATCAAGAGTTGTTTCGGCTGATTCATCCCGGCCCGCCGAAGCTGAAGTCCAGAAAAATTAAGGACATTTGGCGAGAACTTGGTCAGACCTGGCGCTCCTGGCTATGGGGCATTTTCTGTATTCACCTCAGCCGGTCGTCGCCCGTGTTTGTGATTGTCAGCGTGATTCACATCGGTTTGGCGGGCTGGGTCTGTTACGGCGTGGCGATTTTCCAATATCTCATCATCGGTCTGGTGACTTCGCGCGACAAAGCCTTGGATGTGCTGTCGGCTTTCGATGCGGAGGTGTCCGCTCGGCGACAAGAGCTGCTTTCTGGGCTGGACCCCTCGCCGCCAACCGCCCCGCCGATGCCGGTTCCTCCGATGTCTCAACCGACGCCACCGCCACCCGCTTGAAGTCGATTATGGCTTCACGCTGACAATGTAACGCAGTTCCCGACTCGTCCCACTTCAACAATCAACAATCCATGTTCATCAATCGTTAATCGCATTTTGCCAGCACCGCAAGGATCGAGAGATCGAATAGCGATTGATGATCAAGGATTGATGAAGGAAGGCGTTCACTGGCCGAACAGGTCGTGTCACCTTGGGGCGAGTCCAGCAAGATGCCGACCACCTGCGCAAACGCGAATTGACCCATTTTTTGAAGGGCTCATAGAATCCGGCCCGGCTTCGTTTTTGGCAATCCGATCAAATCGGCCAACAGTGACACATATGCCCGCTCGCTACTTAATCCGTCTGGACGACATCGCGCCGCACATGGCTTGGGACCGGTTTCGGCGGCTGGAGAATGTGTTCGATGAATACGGCATCAAGCCGCTGATCGGTGTGATTCCGGACAATCAAGACCCGCAATTGAAACAGTTCCCAGAGTCTTCCGGCGACTTCTGGGCTGAGATGCGGTCGCTGCAAGCGCGCGGCTGGGAGATTGCTCAACACGGATTTCAGCATGTGTATGTCACGCGCGATCGAGGCTTGATGGGGGTCAACGGTCTCAGTGAGTTCGCCGGCCTGCCGTATGCCGAGCAGTTCGACAAGTTGGCCCGCGGACAAACGCTGCTGTGGGAACACGGCCTGCGATTCGAAACCTTCATGGCTCCGTCACACTCGTTCGACGCGACAACGTTGCGATCCCTGAAAGAGCTCGGCTTCACGACCATCACCGATGGCTTCGCACTGTTTCCGTACATCGAACAAGGATTGATCTTTCTGCCGCAGTTGCTGGCCACTCCGCGCGTGCTACCGTTCGGAGTGCAGACATTTTGCCTGCACCTCAACGTCATGACGGATCTTCAAATCAACCAAGTTGAAGCATTTATCGCTCAGCACCACCACGAGTTCCTGACCTTCGCCGATGCCCGCGTTCTCGCGACGCCGCACACGCTGAACCGCGTCGCCGGCCGCATGATGGGCGTGACGCTCCGCAGCCTGCGAACTTGGCGTCACCGTCGGCGAGCGGCGTGACGGGGTCGGGAGTCTGTTTCATGCGGCATCAATGGACTTCGAAAATCTCGCGGCGTTCGGCCGCATGAAAAAGACTCCCGACCTCTTCGCTACATCGCGCTCAATAACTTCAGCGCGTCTGCATCGATCTCCGCTGCTCCACATTCCGCAATCGACTCGTCGAGCAAGTTCCACTGACGCGCCAGAAACTCCGCCTGCTCGAACGACAACAGCTTGCGCAAACGCTTCAACAACGGAGCGAAATCGTCGCTGCGAAGTGCATCGGCAAAACTGGCGTGCCGCGACAGCAGATGCCGTGGGTTCTGTTGAAGGACAATCTCACGGCAACGCGCGGCCACTGGAAGGCAACCCGCTTCACAGGCGGCAACGCCGGCCAACACCAACAGTTTGTCGCGTCCGATCTGCTGGCGCTTGCGCTGCGAGAGTTCGGCGAGTTTGAGATACGTCAGCATTTCGAGGTCGCGGTTCGGCATGGGCAATCACAGCAAAATCTGCAAACCGTCATAGGCCAGTTCGACTCCGGACGGCAGGCGAGCATTTGTCACGTCGTAATCGAGCTTGTGCGACACATGCGTAAAGTATGTCCGCCGCGGCTTCACTCGCTCAACCACTTCCAGACTTTGCTGGAGGCCGAAGTGCGTCGGGTGCGGCTTGTCTTGCAACGCGTCGAGAATCAGCGTGTCGAGCCCTTCCAACAGTGGCCAGCTTTCGTCCGGGATGCTGCTGACGTCGGTACAGAACGCAACGTCGTTGATGCGAAAACCCAGAACAGGCAGACGGCCGTGCAGCAGGCGGATCGGCTGCACGCGCTGGCCGAGCAATTCAAACGGATCGAGGCCGATGCGCACGAACTCCAACTTGGGAATCGCACCGGGATGCTGGTCTTGAGGCGGGATCTCGAAGGCGTAGCCGAATGCCGAACGGATTTGCCGCTCAACCGGCTCTTCGCAGAACAACGGTATCGGCCGAGACAACTTCCAGCCGCAGATCCGCAGATCGTCGAGCCCGAAGATGTGATCGGCATGCGAGTGCGTGAAGACTGCGGCCTCGACCATACCGATCCGTTCTCGCAGGAGTTGCAGCCGCAATTCCGGCGGCGTATCGATCAGGAACACACCGCGAGCCGACTTCACGGCAACGCCAGTTCGAGTGCGGTGGTTCTTCGGATTCGTTGACGTGCAGACCGCGCAGTCGCAACCGATCATCGGCACACCGACACTCGTGCCCGTGCCGAGCAGAATCAGTTCGCCGCGAGAGGTTGATGGAGGCATGAGGGTAATGTCCAAATCCCAATGTCCAATGAATGGCCAAATCCCAAAAGCAAAATCCCAATGTCCAAATCCCAATGTCCAAAGGCGGAGGTCAATGTTCAATGTGTGTGGCTATTCCAGCCATGTTTGACACGATTTGGTTTTTGGACATTGGAGCTTGGACATTCATTGAACATTGGGATTTCACCTCTTGATCGCGTCGACCGCGATCTGCTGCAACTCGCGACGCAGGTCCGAACCGTCCGCGTTCGGCAAACCGACGCGCTGAATCAGCAACACCACGAAGACATCTTTCTGCGGATCGATCCAAGCTTGAGTGCCGAAGGCTCCGCCGTGGCCGAACGTGCCGGGAGAGACCATCGCGGTCACTCCCTGAGGTTCTTTGACGACCGCCCAACCGTAGCCGAAGCCCATACCAGGCACGAACCCGCACTCGAGGTCGCCGGTTTGGATCTTCGTCATCGTTAAGACGGTTTCGGGCGAGATGATTTTCGTCGAGTTCAATCGGCCGCCGTTGAGTATCGCTTGATAAAGCTTCGCCAAGTCGGCGGCGGTCGAGTACAGCCCGCCCGCCGGGATCGGATGCTTCGCACCCGTCGCCGGTCCAACGATCGGGCGGTTCGCGACGATCAGCTCTCCGTTCTTGCTTTCATACAAGCCGGCGATGCGCGGCGTTTGCAGCTCGGTCGGAAAGACGCAAGTGTCATTCATGCCGAGTGGCCGAAAGACACGCGCGGTCAAAAAGTCTTCATAAGACTGACCGGAAACCACTTCGATGATGCGACCGAGCGTGTCGATGCCCGCGTTGCAGTACGCCCACTTACTTCCTGGCTCGAAGTCGAGTGGCTGCTGCGAGCTGACCAAGACCGCCTCCGCCAGCGTGTGCTGACGCCGCGCATAAAGATCCGCCATTCCGGCCGGAAACCCGCCCGGCAGGCCCGACGTGTGAGTCAACAAATCCCGCAGCGTGATCGGCCGCGCGGGCTTCTTCAATGTGACCGAATCACCGTCGCGCGACGCGAGCAGCCGCTGCCCTCGAAACTCCGGCAAGTGCTTTTCGACCAGGTCATCGACAGAGAGCTTCCCCTCTTCTTGCAGGATCATGATCCCGATCGACGTGATCGGCTTGGTCATTGATGCGATGCGAAACAGCGCGTCCTTCGGCATCGGCTGCTTCGTTTCCACTTTGAGCAACCCGACCGCCTCCAAGCTGGCAACTCCCTCTTTCGAGCCAACGACCGTGACCGCACCAGCAATCACTTTCTGATCGACGAACGCCTGCATGCGCTCGCGAATCTGAGCTAGCTTCGCGGGATCAAACTCGGCCGCCGCCAGCGAACTCTCTCTGGAGACGATGCCCAAAAATATCAGCCGCACACACAACACAATCGCAAAGCACTTCTGACAGCGCATGAACCTCTCCCTTACTTCTACTTCGCGTTCATTGAGATCACGGTTTTTTCTTCCACCTTCATTTTCTGCCCTCCATTTTTTGCCAGTTTCCTGCGGATCCACGGATGCAGACTCACGAAAAGGTTGGCGAAAAATGAAGAGCGACAAATATGAGTATCCGCGCCCCAATCTATTATCCGTCCCCAGAACTTCGCCGCACACCAATCGCAGTCGCCGTCGCGTACTCGCGGCAGTGCGAGATTGTGATCAGCACTTCGTCGATGCCGAGTTGCTTCGCGAATTCCCCGGTCGAGCCGTGCAGCACAATCCGCGGGCGGCCGGACTCTTCGGAGACGACTTCGATCTCTTGGAAGTGCGTCCCCTGAATGAAGCCGGTGCCGAGCGCCTTCATCACCGCCTCTTTGGCCGCCCAGCGTCCGGCAAAAGGTTCCGCGCTGTGCTTGCGCTGCTGACAATATGCAACTTCGGCGGCCGTGTAGATCCGCTGCACGAACGAATCGCCATGCTGCTCGATCATCCGGCCGATCCGCGCGACTTCGACGATGTCCGTTCCGAGACCCACAATCACAAGCTCGCCTCCCAAACTCGCCCGCGCGAGCTTATCGTGTCGCCCGTAATGCCGCCATTCCTCGTGGCGGCAAGCTTCCAGCTTCCAGCTTCCAGCTTCCAGCCCACAAGCTGGAAGCTTGTGGCTACGGAACCACCGGAGACCAACTATGCCCGCTGATCCGATGCAGACTCACGTCGTGAAGAGCTTTGCCAACGAGGCCTCGCTGGTGTCGTGCCGGTTCGATCCGGCAGGACGATTTGTGTTTGTCGGACTGCAAAGTTCCAAAGTCGTGCGCTGGGACTTGGCCAGCGGCGCGAAGACCGATTTCGCCGGAGGCCACGAAAGCTGGGTGCGAGCGATCGCCTTCACGAACAAGGGAGAGACGCTGCTCACCGGCGGACATGACGGCCGGCTGATCTGGTGGCCAACGGCCGCCGAGAAACCCGCGCCGCTGCGAACGGTGGAAGCTCACGCCGGTTGGATTCGAGCGATCGACATCAGCCCGGACGCGCAGTTTATCGCCACCTGTGGGAATGACTTGAAGGTCAAACTTTGGAAGGCTGACGATGGCAGCTTGTTCCGCGAATTCTCTGGCCACGAGCGGCACGTGTACAACGTCGCGTTTCATCCAAGCGGTAAGAATCTGGTGTCGGGCGATTTGGTCGCGACCTTCATCGACTGGGAAGTTGAAACGGGCAAGCAGGTTCGCACGTTCAAAGCCGCGACACTGCACAAGTACGACCCGACATTCATGGCCGACTATGGCGGGCCGTACTGCATGCAGTTCGCGAAGGATGGCAAGCAGTTTGTTTGCGGCGGCATCACGAACGTGTCGAATGCCTTCGCCGGCGTCGGCAATCCCGCGTTCTGCACGATTGATTGGGAGTCGGGCAAAGAAACATTGGCTCAGCTCACGAAAGCCAACTTGCAGGGCAAGGCGTGGGGCCTTGCGTTGCATCCGGAAGGTTTCACGATCGGCGCCGTCGGCGGTGGAGCCGGCGGACACCTCTTCTTCTGGAAGCCGGGCGAGAAGAATGAATTCCACACGCTCAACTTGGGCAACGCTGTCCGCGACCTCGCGCTACATCCCGACGGAATTCAACTGGCCACCGCGCACCACGACAAACAACTGCGGCTGTGTGCCATGCGCCCGAAAGGGTAAGCTGGTGAGGCACCGCACAGACTCCAATACCGGAAAATTCACATGACGATCCAAAAAATCGAACACGCGGCACTTGCCTTAGCTTAGGATCGGCTCAGAAATTACTGTCGGGATTGTCGTCTTTCGCTCCGCGAAAGAACTTTCTTTCGCGGAGCGAAAGACGACATTTATTGATGCGCCGATCCTTAGCACCGGAGGATCGGGCGGTCCTCGCTGATCGGCTTTGGCGGAGCGTTGAAGATAATGACCAAGCTGACATTCAGGACGAATGGCTGAAAGAAGCGGAGCGGCGGTATCAAGAACTGAAAGATGGAAAGGTGAAGTCACTCGATGGTCGGAAAGTGTTGGACTCGCTGCTGGTGAAGTACTCATGACCGATTGGCGATTTCATCCCGATGCGGCAAAGGAGCTGGACGAAGCTGTCGCACGGGAGGCAGAAAAGGTGTCAGGGTGCGCCGGTAAAAGCCGGATGAGAGTAGCGGATGAAAGTTCTGTACGAACCAAGGATTAGCGAACCAGTTCGGCTTCGAGTCATGCGCCGGTTTCGCGAGGAAACAGGTGAAGCGTTGACAGAAGAAAGTCCAGGCCAGCCATT
>JAYVSP010000422.1:0-11840 GCA_043775215.1 Planctomyces sp.
GCGGCGCAAGCCGCCCGGTGTCTGTGAAACCGGACGGCTTGCGCCGTTCCGCTACAAAATGCGCGCAGGAAAACAAGAAACTGAGAACTAGTAGTACGACTCAACCAGGACCGCGCGAGGTATAAGCCTCCGTGGTACGCACGTCAGAACCTTTGAGAAAGCGAGAGATCACCAATGACCATTGGAAGTGTTTTGCTGCTGTTGCTGGTTGCGGGCGTTTGCGGAAGTCTCGCGCAAGGACTCACCGGCTATTCGCACGGTGGCTGCCTGGTGTCGATTGCGCTGGGTTTCGTCGGAGCGATCCTGGGGACGTGGCTCGCCCACCTCTTAGGGTTGGGGGAGATTCTGGCCATTCAGTTCGGAGGCCAGTCGTTTCCAATTGTCTGGTCCATCATTGGTGCCGCGTTGTTCGTCGCGCTCCTCAACTTTCTGCGACCTCGCCGACGCGAGTGAACTCGCCGATGAGCAAGTGCATCGGTCAGTCATCGTCCAAGGAATCATGTCATGCGAAATACACCGTTGATGGTGATGGGAGTCCTCTTGGTCGTCCTCGGAGTGGCGGCCTTCTTCTCACGAGAAATGATTGACGGCAAGCGAGATTTGGTGGTGGAGGTTGGGCCGATTACCGTGACGGCGGACACTCAAAAGAAGGTGCCACTGTCGCCGATCCGCGGCAGCATCGGCGTGGTCTGCGGAGCCGTGTTGGGAGCAGGAAGTCCTAGTGCGTCGTCAGGTCTTGATTCATGGGCTGTGAGCGGCAAGGCGCTAGCCGCCGGTCGTGCAGTGTTACCGGCGGCTAGCGCCGGCTAGCGCCTTGCCGCTCACTCGCATGAACCCACGTTTGTAGACCTGACGAGGCACTAAATGACCGTGCATGATTCGTGTCGATCCCAATCTGATCAGCCGGAATGCGTTAGCATCCGGTTCCGATCGGCGAAAACCGGACGCTGATGGTGCATCAAACATTGACAATCGACACGAATCACGCACGGTCATCTAGGCCAAGAATTCAGAACCGTTCCAGAACTCAAATGCGAAGGACAAAAATCATGGGGCCACAAGACATGGGCCTGAAAGACTCTTATCTGGCGAAGCGCGAAGCGGAACTCAAAGAGTGGGATGCGCAGGTCCTGCAACTCGAAGCCAAGGCCGAACAGGCTCAGACGCAGGTCAAGATTCAATACTACAAGCAACTCGAATCATTACGCACGAAGCACACAACCGTTCGCGACAAACTACTGGAACTCAAGCAAGTCAGTGGTGCCGCCTGGGAGACTGTCAAAATTGGTTTGGAGAATGCTTGGAATGAGTTGAAGGGCGGTCTGGCCAGTACCGCCGCGAAATTCAAGTAGGGTTGAGTTTCAATCGATCGGCATGAGCCGGAACGCGCTAGTCTGGATTATTCATGACCGCATACCAACCCGACGCGCAAGTGAGGCCAGCGTCACGCCTTGGCCTCGCTTGCGCTTCGAGCTTGTATTTCTCGATTCCAAATCCTTAACGGCGTTGCCCGCAACCCAAGAGTTTTGGCCACGGATGATACAAAAACAGACGAATGAGATCCGAATGACGCTGACCGTCACTATCAGGTTCAGAAGGCGTCGCTCATCCGTGTTTGATCTGTGTTTCATCCGTGGCTGAAAAACTTTGTGCGGCGTCAGCCGACAGCATTCAGCGACTTCCGCCAGCGAGCATAGTCCTCCGGCGTATCCAAGTCGGCGAGGACCGATTCGTGGTCAATGGGCCATTCGGTGATGAATTGAGGTGATGCCTTCCACAAGCCGTTGATGCCGACGTCGGGTGGAAGCTGTTCGATGAGCGCCGCACAGGACCAGCGCAGCAGAGCCGGATGTCCGCGCCGATCGCTGAATTTCGGCACCAGGATGGTACAGTCAGCGTCCGACCAGCGCGTCAGCAGACCATCGAGCACTTCCGGTTCGATCAACGGATGGTCTGCTGGAATCAGCAGCCAACCGTCGTCATCGCGCGGCTGAAACCTATCGCGGATCGCTCGCAAACCAATTTCGATGCTGTCGCGCATCTCCGGCGGTTCGTCATCGGGAATGACCAAGATCGCCGCCGTTCGTCGCAGGACCGCTTGCAACTCCAGGTCATCCGGCCGCACGACCACGACAACGGCAGTGATCTCCGGGCGAGACAGCGCGTGGATCAAGTGCTCGATGACCGTCGAGTCGCGCCACGGCAACAATAGCTTCGGCGAACCCATCCGGCGACTCCGGCCCGCTGCAGGAATCAACGCAAACAAACGAGGTGACTCACGGCTCATGCGCTGGTTTTCTTCTTCAGAGGTCGTAAAAGTCATGGCCCCTGACCTTAAAGGAGAACAATCATGAATCTGCGAATCAGACGGTTGTTGGTGGCGAGTGCCGCGTTGGTTCTGGCGTTGACGATGTTCCGTGGCGGCACGGCGGAAGACAAGCCGGCCGTGAAGTCCGCAAAGCTCAGTCGCGAAGAACTGGAGAAAGCGTTCTCCGAGCAAATGACTGGTGCCGTGCTTGTCGGGACCTATTCGGTCGTTGGCAAGGACTCTAAGCCGGCCAGCCCCGAACGCTACGAACTGAAAAAGGTTGCGAAGTTCCGAGATGACTTGTGGCTGTTTGAGGCACGCATCAAATATGGTCAGACCGACGTCACGCTGCCGTTGACGCTGCGAGTTGTCTGGGCCGAAGACATTCCCATGATCACGCTGACTGACGCCACGCTCCCCGGCTTGGGAGCGGCATTTAGCACGCGAGTCATCTTTCACGGCGACCGCTATGCCGGCACCTGGCAACACGGAAAAATCGGCGGCCATCTGTGGGGAACGATTGACAAGGCCAGCCCCGCGAAGGAGGAAAAGATTGCGCCGACCAAGGATTGACCTTGAGGAATCGGATCGGCGAAGAAATTGGTTGTTGGAATACCGATTGATGAACAACGATTGTTGATTGTTGAAGTGGCCTCGTCCTCCACCAATCAGCGGTCCTTGTTCATCAATCTTTTATTCGAGCGTTTTCTGGCGGTTTCGACTCGTGATGCGGATCGGTCTTGGGTGGCACCCAGTTTTTCATGCCGTCCGTCAGCTCTTTGATTTCACGAATGTCATCGGCGGTCGGAGGCTGGTTGGTGCCGAACTGGACAATTTTGGGCTTCTTGCGGCGAATCAGTTTGAGGCTGGTCGTCACCTTGGGTTTGGTAAAGATGCCGAACCATTTAGCCTCTGTTTCCTGGACGATTTCTTGCGGCTTCTCGCGAAACATCCAGAGCAGTATCGCCAGCGAAAGGAAGACGCCGGAGAGTATCATTACCGGCTTGCCGGGTTCCTTCGAGAACGCGAGAACCACAAACCCGCAAAAGACGATTCCCAGCAAACAGACAAACCCGGTCGCGAGCCAAGAGACCGCGTCGTGACCGCCGTCTCGCTTTCCTGCCATGATGCATGTCCCTGCTCAGGAGACTCGTTTGTTGGGTATCGGCGGATGTTTCTGCATTTCCTTTTGTCCTTTATCGAAGGGACAAAAGGGACGCAAAAGACCAAAGGAAATGCGTCAACATCAACCTATGTACCACAAATCTGTCAGACTCACTTCGGCAATGTGCCCCGATGCACGAACACGTCTAGGTAAAACACGAGAATCATCAAACCCAAAATGAATGCCATCCCACAATAGGTGGCTGCAATCAGGACTCGTTCGCTCGGGCGTTTGCGCGTCACCGCTTCCCAGCACAGGAAGACCATGTGTCCGCCGTCGAGCACCGGGATCGGCAGAAAGTTGAGCACTGCCAAGTTAACGCTCAGGAAGCCCAGGAATAACAGCAGCGGGCTGAGTCCCTGTGTGGCGAACTGTTGAGCAACTTGAGCGATGCCGATCGGACCGTGCAATTCTTTGTACGATAATGCCCCACAGATGAAACTTCGCAGCGTGAGATATATCTCCACGCCGGTAGTTTGCGTTTTATCGGCCGCCATGCCAAATGCCGCTCCCAACGAATCCGCCTTTTGGATCATCGACTCGTCGTCGAACACGAAGCCGCGATCCGGAAAGAAATGGTCTGACTTTGGATTCCGCGTCGGTTCGAGTTCGACAATGTGCGTCTTTTCTTGGCTGGTCACCGTCAACCGAGCGTGTCGAGTCGGCGCGATCTGCATCATCCAGACCGCTTGAGCCCAGATGTTCGGCTGCTGCTCGCTGGCCTCGAATTTTAAGGAACCGAGCGACGCCGTGAATCCGTCATCGGGCGTACCCGGCGGGACGAACAATTCCACCGCCATGATCCGGTCGTTGGGACTGATCTTGCCAGCAGCCGGACTTTCCGGTTCGACCTTGAGGACTTGCGTTGTGATGTGAAAGGCGACGCCAATTGACGGCACCGACAGCGGCGATCCCTTGAGTTCAAAGCGATCGGTCCATCCCGAACGGTTTCGAGGAGTCAGCTTGGCCGTGAATTCTTTGACCGCTCCACTGTCGATTTCACGTGTGTAGACGATCTCAACGTCTTGTCCGTGTTTTTTCTGGAAGTAATCCGGCAACTCAATTGGGTCGAGCGTCAGTCCAACATCTTGGCCGTCGACTCGAATGATCCTGTCTTTGACGCGAAGTCCTTCGATGTCGGCCGGCGAGTTCGTTTCGACCGCGCTGATTGTCTCGATCGCCATCGAAAGACCCAGCGTACGGAATCGATTCGGGCCAACCTTGATCGGAATTCTTTCGGTCTTGCCCGCCGAGCCGCGTTCGCTGACGAAGTCCAATTCTTCGTCACGCCGCTCGATCAACAATTCCTGCAATTCGGCAAAACTCTTCACTGGCTGACCGCCCGCTTCGACGATGCGATCGCGAGGCCGAAGCTCATGCACCTCACCGGCCGGTGTGCCGGCGATCGTGCAGGGACCGTTTTCGTCGGTCAACGCAGCCAATCTGACGTCCCAACTGGGAGCCACGCCGATCATGCGCCGCGTATCCGTCTTATCGGGCGTCAAAATCTTTTTGAACGTCTTGTTATCGCGATAGATTCCTTCGATCTCGACATCGCCGGTCGTGAGCGCCACGCCCCGCATGATGTCACCGAAATCCGAGCACTCGCGGCCGTTGATGCGGGTAATCAGATCGCCCGTTCGGAGACCGGCCTTCCAGGCCGGCTTGCCGACAACGACCGGCCCCAGCCGAGCTGGCCGAGTCTGGACGCCATTATTGAACGCGATCGCGAAGAAGACCAATCCCGTGAGAATATTCATAATCACGCCAGCCGAGATGATCGCCATCCGCTGCCAGACCGGTTTGGCCGAGTACGACTTCGGGTCGGCCGCGATTTCTTCTAAGCTGAGTTGGCTGGGGTCCATGTCGTCTTGGCCCAGCATTTTGACATACCCGCCGAACGGGATGGCCGACAGAGCATATTCCGTGTCGCCCCGTTTGAAGCTCCACAAAATCGGGCCGAAGCCGATGCTGAAACGCTCGACAAGTACCCCGCACCACTTTGCCACGGCAAAGTGGCCCAACTCATGAAAGAAAATCACCAAGCCCAAGCCCAGGCCGACCCACAACCAACTGAGAGCCGTGCCCGCGAACTTTGACATATCGAAAGCAGCAATTACGTCCACTGGGAAATCTCCTCGCGCGCCCAACGGTCCAGTCGCAGCAATTCGCTCAGCGACGGAGTTGGATTGAAATCATGTTGGTCGAGCACCGCTCGACAAGAACGGGGAATGTCGCAGAAACCAAGGCTTCCCGCCAGGAATCTTTCCACAGCCGCTTCGTTGGCCGCGTTCAGCACCGCTCCGCATGTTCCGCCGCGCGATGCGACCTCGAATCCTAACCGCAGCGCGGGGAACGCGTCGAGATCCGGTGGCTCGAAGTGCCAATCGAACGCTTGTCGCCAGTCGACCTTCATGGCCACCGACTCGCAACGGTCGGGATAGGTCAATGCATACTGAATCGGCAGCCGCATATCCGGCGGAGACAATTGCGCGATCACCGAACCGTCGACGAACTCCACAAACGAATGCACTACCGATTGCGGATGGACAATAACGTCAATCTGATCGTCTCGCAGTCCAAACAGCCATTTGGCTTCGATGACTTCCAACGCCTTGTTCATCATCGTGGCCGAGTCAATTGTGATCTTCGGTCCCATACTCCAAGTGGGATGCGCGAGAGCCTCTTTCGGCGTGACATTTTTCAATTGCGACAGCGACCGTCCACGAAAAGGCCCGCCGCTCGATGTCAGCACAACCCGCCGGACTTCGTTCGCACGACCTGCCTGCAATGCCTGAAAGATCGCACTGTGCTCGCTGTCGACGGGCAACAAGGACGCATTCGTCCGCCGCGCGAGTTCCATCACCAACGGTCCGGCGACCACCAGCGTTTCCTTATTCGCGATCGCAACCGTCTTGCCGTGCTCCAGCGCGACCCACGTCCCCCGTAAGCCCGCCGCGCCGACGATCGCGCTCACGACGACATCAACTTCGGGGGCGGCCGCCACCCGCTCGATGCCCGACTCGCCAAACAGCACTTCTGTTTTCGACGAAAATGCGCCCCGCGACACTTCGCCACGCAGAGATTCGTCTGTGACAACCGCCCAACGAGGATGAGTCGATTGAGTCTGTTCGGCCAATTCTTGCCAGCGGCGATGGGCACTGATTCCCGCGAGGCTCAAACGGTCAGGAAGCGAATCCAGCACCTGGATACAATTGGTGCCAATCGATCCAGTCGATCCCAGGACGGCGACGTGCCTCATTCAACTCGTCTCCGTGCGAGGAGGAAACCGCTAAAATCACTGCGGATTCTAGGCCCATGAAGCAGTTTTTCAAACCGGGTCGGCCGACTGTTGTACTGAGTGCATTTCGCGGCCGGGGGGTGGATCGCAACCGCCGCGGTCCCAGCACGCTGGCCGAGTTGCTACCGTTGAAGTGCGGAATCAAAATCACTCGCCGCGACCAGCATCGACCAACCACCGCGTTTCGTGACAACTTCCCACGATGCGGAGCCCACATCAAAAGCAGACAAGTCCAAAACTCCCGGCAAATGATGCCACGAGTGCTGCTCATGCAAAAAACGACAGGCGGGAAAGGCGACCTCCTTCCGCACCTGAGAGCACATTGCTTAGGGATGCTTCCGTTAGGATCTGACCCGGTTCACACGGCCTCACCGCAGTCAAAGGTCGCCTTCCCCGCCTGGCGAAGGTGAGCGGGCATTATCCGGAAACACGTCGCAACGTCAAGGACACCGTGTAACGCACTGGCACCTCGTTCTCTCGACTGCTAGCTTGCCGTGGCTGAAGGGGTCGGGAGTCTTTTTCATGCCGTGTCTACAGACTCAGTATGGTCTTGGACATTCGGCGGCATGAAAAAGACTCCCGACCCCGTTGCGCCCGATCACACTCGCGTCAGGATGTCTGTCATGCGATGTCGCGTCACGTTGCTCCTCGCCTGCGTCGCCGTGGCTCTGCTGGTTCAACCGGCTCACGCGACCAAGAAACGGAAAGATCCGAAGGTCACCGCAGCAGTGTCGCGGGCGTTGGACTATTTGGCGCGCGAGCAGCGGCGGCAGGGTTATTGGGAGGCCAATCAGGGACAGTACCGCGTGGCCATGACGGCGCTGGCCGGGAACGCGCTCTTGGCGGAAGGCTCGACCACCACGCGCGGCAAGTATGCCAAGAACATTCGGCTTGCGGTCGATTACCTGCTGGATATGGCTCAGCCTTCGGGACTGATCGGTTTCAAGGACGACTACCACTATACCTACGGGCACGGCTTTTCGATGCTGTTTTTGTCGCAGGTCTACGGCGAAGAGGAAGACGCCGAACGCCGAGCCGACTTGAAGCGAGTGCTCATCAAAGCGGTTGTGTTCTCGGCGGAGGCTCAGACGGAACGGGGCGGCTGGGGATATGTCTCCGCCAAGGACCAGCCGAACTTCGACGAAGGTTCGACCTGCATTACTCAAGTGCAGGGGCTGCGCGCCTGTCGCAATGCGGGCATCCCTGTTCCCAAAGAGATCATTGAGAAGGCAAAGAAGTACATTCAAGACTGCACGACTCCCGAAGGGGGCGTGCAATACAGCATTCGTGGCGGCGGTCCGCGCCCACCGATCACGGCTGCCGCGGTCGCCGCCATGTTCAATGCGGGTGAGTACGGTGAATCAGACAGCGTCAAGAAAATGATGGAGTACTGCCGCCAAAACGTCTGGCCGGGCAAGAACGCCAATCAGCTCTTCGGCCACTGGCACTACGCACATTATTACTATGCGCAAGTCGTCTATCGCCTCGGCGACGAGGAGTGGAACAAATACTTCAATGACATCGGCAAAGAAATTCTGAGCAAACAAACCGCCAATGGCTCGTGGAAAGAGGGGCATGTCGGTGACGTCTACACGACCGCGATGAACGTCACGATCCTGCAGCTCGACAACGGGTATCTGCCGATTTATCAGCGATAATCTGGTTGACGCGGGCGACCACACTAACCCGACGCGCCAGCGAGGGCGAACGCTCCCTCGCCTTTTTGGGAAATGGACCGTGGTGAAGCGTCCGCCCTCGCTGGCGCGTAGGGTTAGTGTCGTTCACACACAGCGGCGGCGGTACGACTCGCCGAGATGGATCATCAGTTCCAACGCGAGCAAATCGGCACGGGCCAAGATGTGCCGCGTACTGCGATTTCCCAAGCCGCCGACGAGTGATTCCACTCGTTCCAGATGCAGCGTCAGGACTTCGCGTGGGCCGCAACCGGCGACGGCGAGCAGATCGGCCAACTTGGCGATTTCGCTGCTGAGATTGCCCGATCCCATGATCACATAGGTCCGCAGCAATTCGTGGTAATAGGTGTTGATCTCTGGCGGCAGGGACGCGCGCGGAGGAATATTTCGATCACCCGACACGCGGCCGAAGCAGTCGATCATCGCTTGTCGAGCAACGTTCGTTGGACCTTCGGGTGTTTCGCGGGCATGCAGGTCGTCAATGATGCGCCGTTGCTGGTTCAACAGATGCTCGGTCTCGTCCCGTTCGCGAACCATTCGCTTGGTTTGGGCCACGGCCAGCCGGCGATTTTGCCGAATCATCTCTGTTCGGAAGATCGCGCGTTTGATCGTTGTCACCAAGGCGGGTGAATCCCAAATCCGCGCGGACTGCAACAATTCACAGTCGTTCGCCGACAGATCGACCCAAGCTGTGTCGGAGATATGAGGGCTGATCAGAACAAGCGGGTCTTCGCAGCCGCTTTCGCGAATCGCCTTGACCAACGTCGCCGCTTCTGTGAAACCGTCCGCTGCTCCGTTGGCCGCGACCGCCGCAACCAGCACGCAGTCGAAGGTGTCGTCGCGAAGCAGCGTCAATGCGTCGGCCGCCTCAGACGCCCAGCGAAACTGCGGCTCGATACCACCGGCGGCGTCCAACTGCAACGTGAGGCTGATCCAGGAAGGCTCACGCGGTCCCACGCACAACAACCGCAATCGCGCCAGCAACTCGCCACCGGAAAACGGCTCGGCCACGGCTTCGTGTTCGGCAGAAAAAGAAAGCTCGTCCTTGACCATTATTGACGTCCTTGTCGCGCGGGCGGGGATATACGCCTGACGTCCGAAGGGTGTCAAGCGGGGACCGAAATCGCCAAATTTCAACTCCTCTTGGCCGAATTGCAGAGTGGGGCTAGCATCCCATCCCGACGGACGCTGACGCTGACAGGCTGTGCAAAATCGTAGAGCAGGCGGCTCGCTTGCTTCATTTTCCGTTGAATTCACAGGCGAGCCACCTGTGTGACGAGTCGAGGCCAGGAAGGCCCTTGTGATGACGACACTGCATCTGAATGAGCGACTGGATGAGCTGGAAGTTCGTCGGATTTGCGTGATCAAGCCGAGTGCCTTGGGTGACGTCATTCAGTCACTGCCTCTGCTGCCCGTGTTGCACGAACGGTTTCCGGCGGCGAGAATTTCATGGGTTATCAACCACGAATTGGCGGAGTTGATCGACGGACATCCGCATCTCGACGAGTCGCTGCACTTTCATCGGCGCGGGACTGCACGCGAGTATCTGCACCTGCTGCACCAACTTCGGAATGGTCGGTTTGATGTTGTCTTCGACTTACAAGGTCTGATGCGCTCCGGCGTCATGTCTGCCGCAACGCAGGCTCCGTTGCGAATCGGATTGGAGTCGTCGCGTGAGGGAGCAGGGTTGGCTTGCCACGTCAGTATTCCGGGAACCGATCGCTCGGTTCCAGCGTTCCAGAGATATTGGCGCGTCGCGGAGGAGTTGGGATTCCTTGGTCGTTCGCCACAAACGATTGTCCCAATGAACGACACTCATCGGGAGTGGGCGGCGACGGCGCTCAACGGTCTGACTGGGCCGGTGATGGCTATTCATCCTGGTGCTCGTTGGATCACAAAACGCTGGCCGGTCGAGAAATTTGCGGTCGTAGCCAGCAAGGCCATGCGCCAGTTTGGCTTCTCGGTTGTCATTCTGGGCAGCAAAGCGGAGATGCCGGTCGCGGCGGAACTTCAGAACTTGCTGCAAGGCTTTGTCCCGTGGAAACCCGTCTGCAACCTGACCGGACAAACGACGCTGAAGCAATTGTCCGCAGTACTGTCAGCCGTGGACATTGTCATGACCAACGATTCTGGCCCAATGCATCTGGCAGCGGGATTGGGGACACCCGTATTGGGAGTCTTCACCTGCACCAGTTCGGTAATCTCCGGGCCACCTGGTGCGCAGCACGAACTGGTCTCGACCGAAGTGCGATGTGCCGGCAGTTATAAGAAACTGTGCCCACACTCCGGACGCAAGAATCTGTGTTGTATGGATGAACTGACGACCGAACGAGTTTTCCAAGCATTGGTCCGCCTGATCGACAAGATGGGTATTCAAACCAAAGCCGCCTGAAACCGACTGATCCGATGCAAATCATTCCGGTGCTCGATCTCTGGAACGGCGTCGTCGTGCGTGGGATCGGCGGACGACGGCACGAATACGCTCCGGTCGAAAGTGTGCTGACGCGATCGACTCGGCCCTTGGATGTCGCGCTGGCTTTTCGGGAACGGCTCGGACTCACGACGCTCTACGTCGCCGATCTGGATGGCATCGTTCAGCGCCGCCCGAATGTCGGAACACTTTCCGAGTTGTGCGACGCAGGCTTCGACGTGTGGATCGACGCCGGGCTTCGCGACCTGTCCGATGCCGAAGAGTTCTTGCAGGCTGGAGCCGGAAAACTCATCGCGGGACTGGAGTCCTTGTCTGGACCGGCCGTGTTGGAATCGCTCGTGGAAACACTCGGAGCACAGCGAATCGTGTTTAGCCTGGACCTGAAGTTCGGCGCGGCGTTGACCGCCACAGGGACTTGGCCCAATCCGTCACCGCTGGGAATTGCAGTGACTGCGATCCAGGCGGGAGTGACACAAATGATCGTGCTGGATCTTGCGAGCGTCGGTGAGCAGCGCGGGCCGAGTACGCTAGCGCTGTGCGATGAGATTCATGGTGCTGCGGCGAACTGCCGTTTGATCACAGGCGGCGGAATTCGCGGACCAACGGACTTGAGTCTGTTGCGATCGCACGCGATCAGCGGCGTTTTATTGTCGACGGCGCTGCACAATGGTTCGCTGAATGCGGCCGATTTGGGTTTGTCGCCAAAGCTCTTAGACCTACAGCGCTAGATCGTTTCCACTCGGCCTATCCGTGTGGGACGACAACTGACAGCGACTCCAGTAAAGAACGAACGATAGGTGTCAGTTGTGATCCCATGGGGACATCATGCGTGGCGTCTGAATGGCCAAATATCAGTAATCGGAGGTCACTCGCGGCGGGGGGTGTCTTCTGACTCTCAGTATTCTGAGGTCAGGCGATTCTCAGTGATCCGAGGTCAGTAA
>JAYVSP010000423.1:0-17581 GCA_043775215.1 Planctomyces sp.
CAAGCGAGGTCGCAGTCGTGGGGCAGGTTTTTAACCTGCCCGTCAAACACGGACTCTGATTTCGAGTGAAACACGAAATGTTGAAAACCGCGATATTTCTCGGGCAGGTTACAAACCTGCCCTACGAGTTCGCTTGTTTGACGCTAACTTTGAACAGCAATTCCTCCAGCACAAGCCAGAAGCAGTTCGACTCTATCAAATGCTGGTCACTCGCCGGCCCGAGGTTAGTCGAGGTGATACTATGATTGCCAATGTCCAAGTATTGGAAATCGCGTTGCGTCAAATGCTGGAACTCAAGGCGCATACCTGGTGGCGGCTGGAACGACAATCGGAGCTGGGAAATCTGCGACGCGCAAATTGGAGTTGATTGAGTGAGCGCTGTCGAAAGTGTGCGTCCTGCCGAAGCTCATTTCCTCGCCTCGCTGGCCGAGGCTGGGTTTTCGGTCTCGTCGGTCGAGGACATTCGCCAACAATTCGATCCGCTGCCGAACAGCCTCGCGGATTTCTTGCTCGAATGGATTCCTCGGCTGGAGGATCGTCGGCTGCAAGAGTCGGTGGCGTGGGCGTTGTTGGCGGCTCCACAGGGGATACTCGACGGAATGGTTCTCGCCGAGTTGTTCGACTCGGCCACGAACGAGGAGCTGCAGCGGGCCATCGCATCGGTCATCAATCAGACTCGGCCGCGAAATATCGAAGAGTGGTTGATCGAGGCCGTCAGAGATCGGCGTGCGGGAGCTTCACGCAATCTCTTGGCAATGGCGGTCGCGAAAATGTTGCCGCCCGAACGAGCGGTGCCGGTGCTGATCGAAGTCTTTCACGACGCTCCGCTGGCGGCCGTACATCCGCTCGGAACGGTTGGAAGAGAAAACGAGCGAGAGTTTCTCGCAGCACAACTTTCGTCGGCGAGCGGCCCGCTGCGGCGCGAGATTCGGCAGGCCATCGCCCTCATCGACCGGCGATTGGCGAAAGCTTCTCGCGGACGACAGTTCGTAGCACAGGCGGCTCGCCTGTGATTTCGCAGGACAATCCTTACGGCATGGGGTCAGGCACCGCAGAATTCAGAATTGGCGGGAAGTAACGTTCCGTTGCTTAGACTAGTCCGATCCCGTGTGGGTTGAAAGATGCGAAGTTCTGCGTAAATCTGGGCGGATTCTTCATCATCCGATCCACAAGGGTCGGACTACACAGAGTGCGTCGTTTCAAGACTTAGCCAGACGTGAACGGGCAGGCGAGTCGCCTACCCCACGAGATGTCACGTTGATATCGTGGGTCACCGAAACTCAAATCCCTGATACTTCGGAAATACCCGTCTCATGTCTGACTCCGCGAAATCGCTTCAGTCATCGTGGAGCGTCATGCGTGCGCGAGTCGAGGCGGCGTTGGAGCAGTCATTGAAGATTGGCAGCGACTGTCCTCCTCGCTTGCGCGAAGCCATGGCGTACAGTCTGCTCGCGGGCGGAAAGCGGCTTCGACCGGTGCTGGTGTTGATGGCGTGTGAGGCTTGCGGTGGTGATCCCGAGAGCGCGATGCCGGCAGCGTGTGCGATCGAGATGATCCACACGTACTCGCTGATTCATGACGATCTGCCGGCGATGGACGATGACGACTATCGGCGCGGGCGGCTCACGAATCACAAAGTCTTCGGTGAAGCGCTAGCGATCTTGGCGGGGGATGGACTGTTGACATTGGCGTTTGAGATCATGGCTCGCGACGTGCGTCCGGCCGCAGTGGCCGCCGCGTGTTGCGCGGACTTGGCCTTCGCCGCCGGAGCCTGCGGCATGGTTGGCGGCCAAGTCGCAGACTTAGAAGCGGAGGCTCGTAGCACAGGCGGCCCGCCTGTGATTGATGTCGTGTCAGAGGCACACACGCGAACTGCGTGTGCTACGGAACTCGAAGCCATCCATCGCCGCAAGACGGGCCGGCTCATCCGATCCGCGCTGACGCTCGGTGGCCGAATTGCTCAAGCGGATGTCGCGACGCTCGGCACGCTCGACCATTACGGCACTTGTATCGGTTTGGCCTTTCAGATTGCCGACGATGTGCTCGACGTGACCGGAACGCAGGACAAGTTGGGCAAGGGAGTCGGCAAAGACGCGGTCCTCGGCAAACTGACGTATCCGGGCCTGATTGGTTTAGATCGCAGTCGGCAGATGGCTCGCGATCTGATCGACGAAGCCTGCCTCGCAATCGCGTCTTGGGGCGAGCGTGGTCAGTCTTTGCAGGCGATGGCTCGGTTTGTTCTCGAACGAGATCATTGACGAACAACCGTGTTGGAATTCTGCGTTTCCAGCTCTTTGTCGGCCTTCGGGGCTGGCCATCTTCTTCGGAACGAAATCATGAAGAAGCAGTCAAACTAACCGATACCGCCGTCAGCAATCGCTTCCAACCCCCAGCAATCGGGGGGCGACGAACCAACACATCGTTGACCGTTGATCGAATCCGACCTTAAGCTATCGCCCGACTTGAGCGGCAGCCGATTTTCTTGTTGAGGATGGTTTTTCAAACTGTCGTCAATCTTCCGCGCTTCTCGCCCGCCTACTTCAACTTCCTACCGGAGATGCTTTCCATGTTGCGAATCCTTGGTCAGTATGGCAAAGACACGTGCGATGGATATTTCTCCCGGCGCGATCTGTTGAAGGTCGGCGGGTCGGCGATGGCCGGACTCAGCCTGCCCGGCATGATGCGGTTGCAACAGGCGACCGCCGAAGAAGGTCGCTACGGCGGGCCAGGATTTGGGAAAGCCAAGAGCGTCATCATGCTCTATTTGCAAGGTGGTCCCAGCCATCTGGAATTATGGGATCCGAAGACCGATGTGCCCGAGAACGTGAAGTCCGTTTTCGGCAACATCGACACCAAGACGCCCGGAATGCAATTCACCGAACTGCTGCCGAACCTCGCCAAAGTCACCGACCGCGCGACGATGATTCGCTCGATGAGCTACACGCCGGTCGGACTGTTCAATCACACGGCCGCAATCTACCAAATGCTCACCGGTTACACCGCCGACAAGGTCAGCCCATCGGGCCAGCTTGAGCCTCCCAGCCCGAAAGACTTCCCGAACTTCGGCAGCAACATCGTTCGCCTGAAGCCGAGTGATGTCCCGATGCTGCCGTTCGTCATGATGCCTCGGCCGTTGCAGGAGTCGAACGTCATCGGCAAGGCGGGCACGGCGGGATTCCTCGGCCGAGCCTTCGATCCGTATTACCTCTACCCGCCCGGCGACGACATGGACATGAGTAAGATGGAAAAGATCGCCGTTGATGACCTGCAACTGCGTCAGGGAGTCGCCGTCGATCGCATGGAGCGCCGAGCCAAACTGCGTGACCAAGTCCTCGAAGGGATGAAGGATCTCGAACGCTCGACTGGCAAGTACGCCCTCAACGAATACTACGACAAGGCGCTGAGCCTGGTGATTTCTGGCAAAGCCCGCGAGGCGTTTAACCTCTCGGCCGAACCGAAGGAACTCCGTGATAAGTATGGCATGAATACGTTCGGTCAAAGCTGCCTGCTGGCTCGGCGACTAATCGAGGCCGGGACGCGCGTTGTCGAGGTCAACTGGCCCAAGGTTGCGAACTCCGACAATCATTCGTGGGACGTCCACAACGGTCTGCCCGATCGGATGAAGAAGCAATCCGGCCCGATGCTGGACTCTGGCTTGGCCACTTTGCTGGAAGACCTCGACCAGCGCGGTCTATTGAAAGAAACACTGGTCGTTGCGGTCGGCGAGTTCGGGCGCAGTCCCAAGCGCGGCGTCAGCACCTCCGGCAACAGCAACACGGCCGACGGCCGCGATCACTGGCCGTATTGCTACACGTCTCTCATCGCCGGCGCCGGCATCAAGCGAGGTTACGTGCATGGCAAGTCGGACAAGACCGCCTCATCCCCGGTCGAGAACCCCGTCCATCCCGGTGAATTGCTAGCGACGATCTACCATGCGGTCGGCATCAACCCGCGAACGGTGGTCTACAACCACCTCAATCAACCGCGCGACCTGGTCAAGGCAGACGCCGTGACGGCTCTGTTTGGATAGGCTGACGCGCGATAATCGATTGTACTCAGCAGGTTTCAACGCAAAGGACCGGAGAGCGCAACAGGCCGGCAGGCTTTGCGTGTTTCGGTTCTTTGCGTTGTTGACGCACCTAGTTCACCATTCCGGCTGAAATTTCATCAACCGTGGAGAAACTTATGCCCAGGTTTTTGGCGCTTTTTAACCGGGTCACATGGTTCGCCGCTGTGTTCTTCGTGGCGACCGAGCCTCTCGCGGTTCATTTGTCAGACTGTCTCGCTCAGGATGCCGATCCTCTGCCAGGAACGAAGAAGCTGGAACTCACCGAGCCGTTGGATGTCGCGATGGTCAACGGCATCGACCGGTTCGCTCTGCGAGAACTTGCCAATTCACCAAACCAACGCGAGGCCCGTTGGAAGCGTGACTTCTCATCACCCGAAGCTTACGCGAAAAGCGTCGCACCGAACCGCCAGCGATTTCTGACGAACATCGGAGTGGTTGATCCGCGCGAGGCGAATTCGGCCATCGAACTGCTCACCACGACCGAACGTGGATCAAAGGTCGCGAGCACCGACAGCTTTGATGTGCATGCTGTTCGCTGGCAAGTCCTTGATGGCATTTCTGCGGAAGGACTGTTGTTGCAACCGAAGGCCGAAATCAAAGCTCGTGCCGTCGTGTTGCCGGATGCCGATTGGACACCGGAACAATTCGCCGGGCTGGTGGCCGGAGTCGATGCGAAAGTTCTGATTCCGAAACGGCTCGCGGAGAATGGCGTCCAAGTCCTGGTGCCGACGTTGATCAGCCGCGACGACACGTTCTCCGGCAGTCCGTATGTGGCGTTCACGAATCAGCCGCACCGCGAGTACGTCTACCGCATGGCGTTTGAGATGGGCCGGCACGTCATCGGCTATGAAGTGCAAAAAGTTCTGGCCGCCGTCGATATTTTCACGCGGTTGAACGCGGCCGAGAATCGTGATCTTGCCATCGGGGTGGCCGGCGTCGGCGAAGGAGGATTGCTGGCGCTGTTTTCCGGAGCAGCCGATCCGCGCATCGACGCGGTCTTGGTGTCGGGATACTTTCAGCAGCGAGAGAGTGTTTGGGAAGAACCGATCTATCGCAACGTCTGGGCGCAGCTCACGGAGTTCGGCGATGCAGAGCTCGCCAGCTTGATCGCTCCGCGAGCGTTGATCATTGAGGCCGCCGGCATTCCCGAATCGAAAGGTCCGGTCGTGCGTCAACAGCCCCGTCGAAACGGTGCCGCGCCTGGCAAGATTCAGACCGCGACGCTCGCCTCCGTGCGGCTCGAAATCGACCGCGCAAGGCCGCACTTCGAGAAGCTCAAAGCGGCCGACAAACTCTTCTTTCGAGCGAGTGGCGAAGGGGACGGTCCGGCTGGCACCGATGTCGTTCTGGTGGAGTTCCTCAAAGGGCTAAGTGTCGCTCAGACTTTGGTGGGGCCGGGCAAAGAGTTCTCCGAAGTGAAGGTCTTCAGCGATCCGATGGCTCGGCAGCAAAGTCAGATCAAGGAGATGACCGTCTTCACGCAGAACTTGTTGCGGCTCAGCTCAAAAGTGCGCGATCAATTGTGGTCGAAAGCGAAACGTTCGTCCGTCAACGATTGGGTCGCGACGGCCGACGAGCTGCGGCAATTCGTGTACGCAGAGATGATCGGCAAGTTGCCAGAGCCGACCATGCCATTGAATCCGCGGACGCGCGCCTTCACGAACGTCGAACCGAACATGCCGTACAAGGCATATGAAGTGGTGCTCGATGTCTACCCGGACGTGATCGCCGGCGGCGTTCTGTTGATTCCGAACGATCTCAAGCCGGGCGAAAAACGGCCGGTCGTCGTCTGCCAGCACGGACTTGAAGGAGTTCCGGTCGACACGATTCGCCGGGATGTGGACGGGTTCAAGTATTACTCGGCGTTCGCATCGGAGTTATGCAAGCAAGGCTTCATTACCTACGCGCCGCAGAATCCGTATCGCGGCCAAGATCGCTTCCGCACCTTGCAGCGCAAGTCGAATCCGCTCCAGCGATCACTATTCAGCTACATCATTCCACAGCATCAGCGGACATTGGAATGGCTCGCATCGCTGCCGTTCGTCGATGCGAACCGGCTCGCGTTTTACGGTCTGTCGTATGGCGGCAAGACGGCGGTCCGCGTGCCGCCGATGCTCGTCCCGCGCGACGGCCGGCCGGGCTATTGCCTGTCGATCTGCTCGGCTGACTACAACGAGTGGGTCAAGAAAAATACGTCGGACGAGGATGTCTATAGCTACGTCTTCACGGGCGAGTACGAAATCTTCGAATGGAACATGGGTCACTTCGCGAACTACGCCGAATTGTCTTACCTGATGACGCCACGTCCCTTCATGGTCGAGCGTGGTCATGACGACGGCGTGGCTCCCGACGAATGGGTCGCCTGGGAGTTCTCGAAGGTCAAACGCCACTACGACAAGCTGGGGATTGGCGATCTCACGCAGATCGAGTTCTTTATCGGCCCACACAAGATCAACGGCGTGGAAACCTATGACTTCCTGCATCGGCATCTCAGTTGGCCAAAGCGATCACAGTGAGCGGAATGGCGCTAGTGCGGATTATTCATGACCGCATACCAACCCGACGCGCAAGCGAGGCCATCGTCACGCCTTGGCCTCGCTTGCGCGTCGGGTTAGTTTGGGGCACCGTGTCATCCCCATGCGGTGACCATGAATAATCCAGGCTAGCCACCGGGCAATCACGGTCATTTCCAGCAAACCTGGTTTGGTTTCAAAACGATGTCGGACGCGAAAGAGCCTCAGGAGTTCCCGCGCGATTTCGCGGACGTGATCTGTCGTGACGCGTTGAAGCGGCCGGCGAACTTGCGAGATTTCGTCAGTGCCGCGTTGCCGGATCTCGCCAGTCATCTCGACTTTGACCGCGCGAAGTTAATTGACAATGAGTTCCCGCTGGACGATTGGCGGCGGCGCGAATCTGACTTGATGTTTCTGATTCCCTATCGCGATGGCGATGTCGAGACGGAAACTCTCATTTGCATTCTGATCGAACATCAAAGCCAGCCAGATTCGCGAATGCCGTTGCGAGTGCTCTTGTACGCGGTCTTGTATTGGGAGCGCGAGTGGAAGACTTGGGAAGCGCTGCCGGTGCCGCGGCCGGAGTTTCAGTTGACGCCGATCGTGCCAATCGTGCTTCACACGAGCGATCGCACTTGGAACACATCACGGCAACTGGCCGATCTGTTTGCCGGCCCGGAACTCGCCAAGGTGTTCGCTCCCCAATGGCCCATCTGCTTTTGGGACTTGGCCGCGAAGACCCCGCGCGAACTGTTAGACTCCACGCAGCTTTGGCTGAAAGCTCTGGCCGTTCCACGAGCTGGCTCGGACGACATCGACCAGTTTTCGGCCGTGCTCACGGACGCCTTCCAACAAATCGCCGCCTTGCGCGAGCAGGATGAAATTCGCTGGTACGATCTACGCCACTTCATGCTATCTTGGGCGCGGAAACTGCGGCCAAAGGAAGAGCGCGGCCAAATCCTCGAAGCCATTCGTCAATCGCGACTCCCCGAACCCGTTTTTCAGGAGATCCAAACAATGTCACTGACAATCGCCGAAGCCGATTTCCAGGCGGGACAAGAACAAGGTCAAGAACAAGGACGAGAGCAAGGACGAGTGGAAGGACTGGAGCAAGGACGAGTGGAAGGACTGGAGCAAGGACTGGAGCAAGGACGAGAAGAAGGACGGGAACAAGGAGTGATCATCGGACACATTCAATTGCTCGAATCGCTCTTGAATCTGCCGGCCTCACCGATCAGCAAGTTCGAAAGTCAAAGCGTTGACGAATTGCAGACGATTGAAGCGGATTTGAAATCCAAGCTTGCGAATCGTTCTCCTTCGTGAATAAGCACCAAGATTTTTCAGGAGGTCGAAACGATGTCACTGACAATCGCCGAAGCCGATTTCCAGGCTGGACGGAAACAAGGATTAGAGGAAGGAAGAAAACAAGCACGGGAAAAGGAACTTTCACTTTGGGTGGCCATCGGCCGCATTCAATTGCTCGAATCGCTGCTGAATCTGCCGACATCACCGATTCATAAGTTCGACTCCCAAAGCCTCGACGAATTACAGACGATCGAGGGGTACTTGAAATCCAAGCTCGTCAATCGTTCTCCTTCTTGAAAGCAGCGGAATTCCCCAGGAAAACATGATGAAAAAAAATCCAGTCAAGGCGGCATTGAAGGCCAAGAAGCCGCAGGTGGGCACGTGGTTGTCGTTGGGCGACGTGTTCGCCACTCGGTTCATGGCGCGGGTGGGGTTTCCGTGGTTGACAGTCGATTTGGAGCATTCGCCGATCGATTGGTCGTCCGCGGCGATGTGCTTTGCGGCGATCGCCGAAGCGGGCTGTGTGCCCATCGCGCGAGTGCCTCGCGGCGATCACGATCTGATCAAGCGAGTGCTCGACGGCGGTGCGATGGGCATCGTCGTGCCGATGGTCAACACGGTCGAAGAGGCCAAGGCCGCGATCGCCGCCGCCAAGTATCCGCCCATCGGCAATCGCTCGGTGGGGGGGGCAATACATGCTCTGAACTTCGACGCGACCGCGGGCGACTACTTCAAGCACGCCAACGACGAAATCCTCGTCATACTGCAAACCGAATCGCCTCAGGGAGTCGAAAATGCCGAGGCGATTTACAGTCTCCCTGGCGTCGATGCGATCTTCGTCGGCCCGAATGATCTGTCCGCTCAAATGCGCGGCCCCGACGGCATCGATCCGTCAACGGCCGAACTCGAAGTGATGCTGCAGCGAGTGCTCGCCGTCGGCAAGAAAGTCGGCACTCCAGTCGGCCTGCACACGCAAACGACCGCCGATGTCCAAAAACGCATTGAGGAAGGCTGGCAGTTCATCGCCATCGGCAGCGAATTGCGGATGATGGTCACTGGCGCTCAAGACATCGTCAACAAGCTCAACCTCAAACAACACGCGGCTGATTTGGCGCGGTATTGAGGACGCAAACTCGGATTAGGAGCGTTCGAGGAATTACTGTCACATGTAGCCGAACTCGTGAGAGTTCGGACCGAAGTCTCACGACTTCGGCTACGACAGTTAATTCTCGAACGGTCCTTTCCTACCGTTTCAGCAAATGGTACGCTGGCCACCGAATATTTTTGGGAGGATATCACGATGACTCGGATTGTATTGGAGCCCGAGATCGAGACCCGGCTCACTGGTTTTAATGAGGCAGTCGAAGTGTGCAATCACGAAGGTCGACTGATCGGGTACTTTCATCCGGCTCGTTCGCTCCGCGATTTGTCCCCATTATCGGATGAAGAGGTCGAAGCGCTGCGCGGTCAAAGAGGGGGACGATCACTCCAGGACATTCTTGGAGACTTGCAGCCGTCATGAAATTCACCGTGGTGTGGACACCGAATGCGGAACGTCGGCTGGCCGAACTGTGGATGGATTTGCCTCATCTGCAACGACAGATCACGGCAGCGGCCAATGAAGTGGATGCTCGTCTGGCATTCGATCCGATCAGACAGGGCGAGTCACGCAAGGGGTCGCTTCGAATCATGCTGGTGGAGCCGCTGGTTGTCGATTTTGAAGTCATTCTCGACGATCAACGAGTCGAAGTCTTGAACGTCGCGGTGCCAAAACCGCGTCATGAATAAGACAACACAAGTCCATCTATGGCCGGAACTCGGCCAACGGCATTTGAAACGTGTCGGCGACGGCGCGATTCGTGACTTGGCCGGCATGCATGTTGACCGCGTGAGCGAAGCCAACATCGGCGGCACAGGCTTTTTGAAGTTCGAGATTCGCGATCCGCAGCACGTACGGAAAAGTGACATTGCACAGCGCATACGAACTGGTGCGGCCGACGGCGCCGGGCATGTTGGTCACGCAGTAATGCACGATGCCGTCCACGAGATAGGTCGGTTCTGAATGGGTCGTCGGCCGAGTCGTCTCAATGCAGCCGCCTTGATCAACAGCGACGTCGATGATGACCGCACCTGGCTTCATCAGCTTGAGGTCGTCGCGGCTGACGAGTACCGGCGCGCGAGCCCCTTCGATCAGGACCGCTCCGATCACGAGGTCCGCGAGGCGCAGTTGCTCGCGGATGTTGTGTCGGTCGCTGAAGAGCGTGTTGACGTTCGGCGGCATGACGTCTTCCAGATACCGAAGCCGGTCGATGTTGACATCCATGATGACGACGTCCGCCTGAAAGCCCGCCGCGATTTGCGCCGCATTCTTGCCGACGACTCCGCCCCCCAAGATCAGGATGTGGGCGGGAGGCACACCGGGGACGCCGGCCAGCAGAATGCCACGGCCTTCTTGCGGGCGTTCGAGGTATTTCGCTCCTTCTTGAATACTCATGCGGCCAGCGACTTCACTCATGGGAGTCAGGCAGGGCAAATCCCCACGCGGGCCGCGCAGCGTTTCATACGCGATCGCCGTTACGCCCGTCGCCAGCACTTGCCGAGTCAGTTCTTCGCTGGCCGCAAAATGAAAATACGTGAACAACATTTGTCCGCGCCGCAACATCGGCCACTCAGAGGCCAACGGTTCCTTCACCTTCACGACGAGGTCGGCCTGATCAAAAATCCTAGACGGATCCGCGACGATCTCCGCTCCGTTGGCCGTGTATTGCTCATCGGTGATGCCGCTTCCCAGCCCGGCCCCGTGCTCGATGAGCACACGGTGCCCCTGTCGAGTTAAGTCATCGACGCCCGACGGCAACATGGCCACGCGATATTCGTCCTGTTTGATCTCTCGAGGCACTCCAACAATCATGGGTGAACCTTTCCGGAGTATTGAGCTGAGATCAATCGACTAATGAACGGCGCATCAATAACCGTCGTAGCCGAAGTCGTGAGACTTCGGACGGAACTCTCACGAGTTCCGCTACTCCAGACAGTTATTTCTGCGCCGGTCCTAATGTAACGGCGCATCAATGACTGTTGCATCGTGGCCGAGGCGGGACGACTCAGCCACGAAACGATCAGCGCCAATCAATAACTGCCGAATGACAAACGATCAATTCTGTCGCTTTTCACAAAGCGATCGTTTTCTGCCAGAGCGATTCCAACAGGTCTTCGTATTGCTGCGCCATCCGCAGGGCGTGACCGTGTTGATCGGCGTAGGCTTGGCCTTCGCGACCCAGTGCTCGTGCCCAATCGGGATGAGTTCGCAATTCGTTGACTGCTTGCGGAAAGTCGCTGCCATCCAGCGAGACGATCAGGCCGTTCACACGATGCTGGATGACTTCAGGCACGGCTCCGACCGGAGTGGCAATCAGCGGGACGCCGCACATCATGGCTTCCAGAGCCACCAACGCGAATCCTTCTTGCGAGGAGAGCAGGCAGAACGCATCCATCGCGCGGTAGAAGTCGCCAAGATAACTGCTGCCGTTGGCGAAGATCACTCGGCCCGGCGCGTATTCGTTCGCCAGTTCCATCAGGCCGGCGCGCATCGCACCCCAGCCGACGATCAACGCTTTCACGTTTCTGGGCAGCGTGGCCAGTGCCTGGATCAGTAACTCCGGACGTTTCTCGTGAGACAGTCGTCCGACATAACCCAGGACGAAGTCGTTGTCGTCAAAACCCAGCTCGCGCCGTTTGTCCAACCGCGAGCGTGTATGAGCCAACCGCGCCGAGTCGATGCCGTTGAGAATCACGCTGGTCGCGAAACTGGGATCAAGCACATCGCGGACGCGCTGGCTGACCGCCACGACGTGATCGGTCATGTGCCGCGAGCCAGTCAACAGACTGCACGTCCAAGGACCATCACCGTGAGCCAGATAGACGCTCACTTTCGGACGCAGACCCGGGAAGAATTCATTCAACTCCAGCCCCCAATGCAGCATCACATCGTGATCGCGCACCGCGTCCGAGAGGTGATTGAGCGGAACGACTTCGACCGGAGCCGGCAGATCGGCGGCCACTTCCGGATCAACACCGTTTGGGTCCACGACGACGCACTTGGTCAAATACGCTCGGCGTGGATTCAGGAACTTGGCCAAGGCGATGATGTGCTGCTCGGCCCCGCCGCGCGCGAAGCAGGGGCCGACATGCACCATCCGCAACGGCCGTTTTCCGGCACCGCCAGGCGCATTCTGCGACGACGCGAAACCGGATATGGTGGCCGCTCCCAACGGATAACCGCCCAGCGCCTGGACACCGCCGCTTTGAAGCAGCGGCGACTTGGTCGCGGTCAGATACGGCGGCGTACTAGCTGGCGAATTCAGGTTCGAGCTCTTCGTCAGATACGGATTTCCCGTGCCGCCAGCCGGTGGCAATGAGGCACTCGTTTTGAAGTACGTGGAGGATGTTTGATACGGGGTACTCATCGTGTGGTCTTTCTGGTGGTTCAAGTGAAACAGGAAGGGAACTAGCCATAACGTCCGTGGCTGGAAACTGAGTCTTTGATTTCTTTGATTATTGATTTGATTAGCGATTGATGATTAACGATTGTTGATTTTTGAGGGGAAAACAGGCGGCACTCCGAGCCACTTCAACAATCAACACTCGTTAATCATCAATCGCTAATCTGTATCACTCCGATGATCGTCAATTAGGCTTCTCCGGATCGGGGCCAAACGCTCCGAGGTACTTCAACTCCGTGCCGCCGATTCCCGCGTTGAGCCACTGCGCATCAGCGGCCGGTCGCAGAAAGTCTTGGTGGTCAGGATCGCGCGAGAGAAATGGCAGGCTCTGTTCGGGTTTCGATTCGGCAATCATTCCACCACGGTTTGCATCCAAATCGGTGAGCGCTCCGCGTTCCCACCAGTTGGCGCGGAACTCCCAATTCCGAGCGGCTTGATCCAGGTCTTCGCGCGTGTCGGTCAGAATTCGCTCGCCCCCGATGATCAGATTGTTTGCGGCGCGCGTCACCGGGTCCGAGGCTTGCTGCGTCGTGAACGCCAACCAGTGCTGCGCCTGAAAGAACGTGTTATTCACAATATCCAGACTGTGCGCTGGCAGTTGTCCTTTCAGTTGCAAATTGAGCGCACTGTTGCCGTTGACGAACACGTTCTCGCGAATGACGAGTTTGCTCAACGTGTCTCCGGGTCCGACCCAGAGGACGACGTTAGTCCCAGTGGTGGTGCGCCGCTCGAAGCGATTGCGAGTCAGCCGGATTTCACTCGGTGGCTGGCTGGTGGCTTGGATCCAGACACATTGCGCGTCGCCGTTGGATGTGATGCGGCAGCCTGTGATCTCGATCGGCCCGTCCGCAGTCTTTGAGCGTTGCGCGTTGACTTGAATTGCGCCGAAAGCGCCGACATCCGCTGGCTGTTCGATCTCCAAGTTCTCCAACGTGATGTGGCCCACCTCCACCAAATAGATCGCGTGGCCCGCTCTTGGAGCGGTGATTTTCCAGCCCTTCAGCAGGACGCCGGTGACTTGGCTGATCTCGATGAGCCTCGGTGTCGCCGCGTCGGAATTGGCGGGAGCCAGCGTCGCTCGCTTCTCGGCGATCAGCTTCAGTCCGGAGAGTCGACGCGGGTCGTTGATCCGCAAGTATTCGCGATAGGTCGCGGAATCCAAGACTCGGATCGTAGAGTTCGGAGTCGCCTGCGCCAGTGCTGCGTTCAGAGTGCGAAACTGGGCCTCGCCGGTTTGCGCGACAGTCAACTTTTGCGGTTCGGCCGTCGCGGGCGAAGATTTTGTTATGGTTGAAACTGTTGAATTCGGATCATCGACGATCTTACCGGGGCCTTCGGTGAAGCGTTCGTCTCGTACGATTCGGTCAAACGAGTTCGCACGCCACAGCCAAAATCCACCGCCTAGCACCGCGAACCCAATCACCGCGGCAACGATTCCGGGCCGCCAGCGGCGCGAGCCGGCCGCCGCAATTCTTTCGAGAGCCGTTTTCTCCGGATCGGGTTTGAACGGCGCATGCAACACGCTCTGGAATTTGTCGGACGGTGATTGATTCAATGCGGCGAGATACCGGCCGAGCAAATCAGAAACTTCCGCCGCCGATTGATAGCGATCTTCCGGGTTCTTTTTCAGCAACCGCGCAATCAAATCTGATAGAAAAGCGGGGATGGACGCGTCCACCTGTTGCACCGGAGCGGGTTCGAAATCGGCGACGCGGCGGGCCATTTCAAACGCAGTGCGGCCTTGAAACGGCGAATGCCCCACCAAGCCGGCATACAGCACGCAGCCCAACGCAAACAGATCGCTACGAGCATCGACCTTGTCTCCCATCACCTGTTCGGGAGCCATGTATGCCGGCGTTCCGACCGCCATGCCGCGTGAAGTCAGCTCCACATTGTCCACCACGACACGTGCCAAACCGAAGTCGGTAATCTTCACGCGATCAACGTTGGCCTCCAGCATGATGTTGCCGGGTTTAATGTCTCGATGCACAACGCCCTGAGCATGTGCGGCAGCCAGGCCGGCGGCGATTTGGGCTCCCAGCCGAATGACTTCCAGCGGCGCGAGTTTGTTCTTTTCATTGATCCGTTCACGCAGTGACGGTCCATTGACAAACTCCATGACCAGAAACGGAACGCCTGATTGTTCTTCAACCGCATGAATCGCCACGACGTTCGGATGCGAGACCGCCGCCGCCGCGCGGCCTTCGCGAATGAATCGCCGCCGCGCCGTGGCACTCGACGAAAACGCGCGATTCAAAATCTTAATCGCCACTGAACGCCGCAGTTGCTCATCAAATGCCTTGAGCACCACGCCAAACGCTCCTCGACCTAAAACTTCCAGGACGTCATATTTTCCCAGCCGCCCCATCGAGTCGGGTCGCACCGCCGGAGTCATCAGCGAGGCGTCAAACTCCGGTACATCAAGTTCTGCCTCAAGTTCAAATTCTCGTCCGCCGTGGGGAGTTCCATCCTTCGCGTTCAGGAACGATCTCGTCTTGGTCAGAGACAAATCGAGCGACTTCATCGCTTCTTGTGGTGTCTGTTGCGGCTGTGTCGGCGGACATTGATCTGGCGGCGCAGCCGCTGACTGACGCAGATGTCGCACCAGTTCGCCACACACGGAGCAACTTGCCGCGTGGGCTTGCAGCGATTCGGTTTCCACCACTGCCAGTCCTCCGGCCACGAACTGTCGCCATGTCTGCTCGCTGGCGCATTCCGTCTGACGATCCATGAACAGATCCTCGCGGCAGTCCACTTGACCTGTGACCGAATGGCAATCGAGGTGGTCAAGTTCTGTCTGGTGGCACTCAGTCTAGGAGTGTTTCGCGTGAAATCCAGTGACGCACCACTTCACAAACTTCGGTCACTCCAAATTTGCGACGTTGTTTGATACCGTGCCGACGCGATCACTCGCTTGATTCACACTAACCCGACGCGCAAGCGAGGCCATTGTCACGTCCAGGTCTCGCTGGCGCGTCGGGTTGGTGTCTGGGCTCAAGGAACTGCGATGGCCACCATTTTCCAACGGATCATTGAGAAACAGATTCCCGCGAAGATCGTCTTCGAGGACGATTTGTGTTTGGCGTTTCATGACGTGGCCCCACAAGCGCCAACGCATGTGCTGATTATTCCCAAGAAAGAGATTCCGAACCTCGCCGCCGCGACGACCGAGGATCAAGCCTTGCTGGGGCATTTGCTGCTCGTCGCCAAACAAGTGGCGGAGCAACTGGGCTTGAGCAACGGCTATCGCACGGTCATCAATTGCGGCCGAGACGGCGGCCAGTCGGTCGATCACTTGCACGTTCATTTGCTCGGCGGACGAACGCTGCACTGGCCGCCGGGGTGACTCGTAGAGCGGGCGGCTCGCCTGCTTTTTTTGAAATCCAAACTGACAGGCGAGCCGTCTGTCACCGCGAACAACTAAAGGGAGCTCACGATGGGCATTCGCAAACTGGTATTGGCCGCGAGCGTGTTAGTCGCCATCGCCGCGTTGCTGTCCGCTAATCTGCAAACGGAAACGCCGTCCGGTGCGGCAATGGCAAAAGCTGCGAAGGAGTATCTCGGCAAACTGACCGACGCGCAACGACAGCAAACCAGCTTCACGTTCGACGACAAAGAGCGTCTCAATTGGCACTACATCCCGCGGCCTCGCAACGGTCTGCCGGTCAAACAGCTTGAGGGAGATGCCTTCAAGGCGGCATTCGGACTGATCCGCGCGGGGTTATCCGAAGTGGGCTACGATCAGGCTCTTAACGTGATGAGCCTCGAAGAAGTACTGTATCTGTTGGAGGGTGGCGCTCGCGAAGAGCGGCGGGCGAAGCGCGATCCGCAAAAGTATTACCTCAGCATCTTCGGCACGCCGTCCGAGACCGGTACTTGGGGTTGGCGACTGGAAGGACATCATGTCTCTCTGAATTACACGATCAAAGAGGGCAAGGTAGCGTCGAGCACTCCTGAATTCTTCGGCGCGAATCCCGGCACGATCGACGCGGGTGTTGGCCGGCAGATTCGAGTGCTCGGCCCGGAGGAAGACATCGCGCGATCGATTCTGAAGCTATGCAACGACGAACAAAAGAAGCTGGCATGGATCGACACAAAGGCTCCGGATGATCTGCGAACCGGCGGCGCGACGGGCACGAACCCCGTCGCCGCGCAGCCCGAAACAGCCGCACCCGTCGGCCTGCCGGCATCGAAGATGAGCAACGATCAAAAGAAATTGCTCGCCGAGTTGCTGAGCGAATATCTCAAGAACATGCCGTCCGACGTCGAACGCGAACGCCGCACGGCAATCGAAAAGGGTGGCCTGGACAACATTCATTTCGCATGGTGGGGCGACGCTGATCAGCACCAACGGCACTATTACCGTGTGCAAGGCCCCACGTTTTTGATCGAATACAACAACACGCAAAACAACGCCAACCATGTGCATAGCATGTGGCGAAATCTCGGTGGCGACTTTGCGATTCCGGTGAACTAAACTGTGGTTGCATCAATGGCCGAATTGAGAGGACGAACGTGGCCACCACTCTGCGTGAAAAGGCAGCGAAGAAGCCTTCTAGAATTCCGCGAGATCAGCCTCCCGATAGCCTTTGGCGGATCACGGTTCCGCTGTACCACGAAATGATTCGGGCCGGCATTCTCACCGCGGATGATCCTGTGGAATTGATCGACGGTTGGCTGTATCGCAAGATGGCGAAAAACACTCCCCACACAGTTTCCAGTCGTCGGCTTCGCCGACGCTTGGAGAAGTTGCTTCCGGCAGGTTGGGAACTGATCAGCCAAGATCCGATCACGCTGGCGGAATTGGACAGCGAGCCGGAGCCTGATTTTGCGGTGGTTTCGCTGGCATCGAGCGATCGCTTGTCCGGTCATCCAACGGCCAAGGAAACGGCACTCGTGATTGAAGTGTCGGATTCGACCTTGAAAACCGACTTGGAAGACAAGTACTCGGTCTATGCACGCGGAAAACTCGGGGAGTATTGGATCCTGAATTTGGTCGACATGCGTGTGGAAGTTTTTCGGCAACCCATCGGTTCTGCCGAGAAGGCCCAATACAAAACCCACGAGATTTACACCGCCAAGCAGCGAGTGCCAGTTGTGCTCAATGGCAAGAAAGTCGGTTCCATTCTGGTCGCGGATGTGTTGCCGTGACCGATGTGGCGCACGCGGCTCGCGTGCGATAATTTGAGTTT
>JAYVSP010000424.1:0-2665 GCA_043775215.1 Planctomyces sp.
AGTAAAGTAAGTGCCATTGACCGTCAGGGAGCGGTCATAAGTCCTTGTCCGTCACACTCCCTGACGGTCGCGGCTCGAAAGATTCACAGGCTCGGAGCGACCGCACGACGGTCGCCGTGGTTTCAACCCTCGGTCGGGGACGGCAGAACCAGTACTTGTAACGGCGAGCGATTGCCGAGGTATTCACCGTTCTTATCCAGCACGCGGCCGTTGCCATTGTTGCCGGCGTTTGTCATCAGGGTGGCGAGCCAGCGGCCGGAGGGGTGTCGTCGAACAACGTGGCAATTCGACAGTTTGATTTCGGACAGAGGTTGCTCGTCCTCGACGCGCCAGCAAATCAGTTTGCCCTGTCCGGGATTTCCGCTCGTCGAGATCAGCCAGCAGCCATTGGGATGCCACTCGAAGTCGGTGACGTAAACGTCGCCATCGACACCGAACTCGCTCTTCTTCTTGAGCGAACCGTTCGCGACGTCAAACACCAACACGGTTGGTTTTCCCTGCACGTTGCCGCCGTTCACCGGTTGCGTCCCGCCGACCAGCAGCGTGGAACCATCCGGACTGATGGCCATCGCACGCACGCCGCCGACGTCTTGTAGCCGGTTGACCTTGAACAACAAATTCGCATCGACATCGCAGACCTTCGTCGAGTTCGCGAACTCCCACTGCGACACTTTGCCTTCCAGTGTTCCGACGAAGAACGACTTCCCATCCGGTGCGAATCGCACGACGGACAAGTCTCCGCCGATGACCAGTTCCGCGCGTTTTTGCCCATCGAGCGACCAGGACACGACTCGCCCGTCACGACCGCAGGAGGCGATCGTCAGTCCGTCCGCCGAAACCGCAAGGCTGCGAATCCAACCGTCGTGGGCATTCGCGACTTTCCAGACCGGCTCAATCGCGTCGTCGCAGTACGACCAGCATGCAAGCTGGCCCCACGAGTCGGCTGCGACCACATGCTTGCCATCCGGAACGCAGACGCAAACGCTGACCCACGCGGTAAGCCCCGTCAGCATCGGCAGCGCGATGAGTTCCGGCTCGGGCGTATCGGGCGCAACGCACCAGCGGCCGACCTGCCCTTCCATGTCTCCGGCGAGAAAGAACGCTCCGCACGGACTGAACCCGCCGGAGACAAATTGCTGCGGCAGCTCGATCGGCTTGAGTGCCTTCAACGTGAATCGGGCTTTGAGAGCGGCGAGATCGGGAGTCATCGGGATACCTCAATTCATCGCAGACGGGCAAATCGGAATTGATCCAAGAAGGAATTATTGGTCATTGGTCATTGGTCATCCGTCAGACCAATGACCATTAACCAATGACCAATTTCTTCCTTCCTTCAGGCGAGCACTTCCTTCACGGCATGCATCTCTTCATGAGCGATCGGCAGCGGCTGGCCGTGGTTGTCGTATTGCGTTTTCCCGGAATCGACTCCCAGTGCCGCGAACCAGGTGTGGAACATGTGGCCGATGTCGAAAGCGTCTCCTTCCACAGTCGTACCTTTCGCGTTCGTTTTGCCGACCGTCAATCCACGTCGAATGCCGCGGCCGGACATCGCCAGCGACCATGCTTCGGGGAAATGATCTCGGCCGACGTGCCCGTTGATGCGCGGCGTGCGGCCAAACTCGGACATCGCGATCACCAGCACGTTGTCGAGCATTCCGCGATCGTGCAAGTCTTCAACGATCGACGCAAAAGCTTGATCGAAACGCGGCATCAGACTGGCGTGGCCATTGAAGTTGTCGCCGTGAGTGTCCCAGCCGTAAGACGTCACTTTCACAAAGGTCACACCAACTTCCAGCATTCGCCGCGCGAGCAACATGTGCCGGCCGAATTCGTGATCGCCGTAGCGCTCACGCTCGCGAGCATCGACGCTCGACAGATCGAACAATGTCTGCCGCCGCATCAATTCACGCGCCGAGTCGAACACGTACCCGTTTGCTTCAGCCGCTCCCGGTCGCCGCCGCACGCGGTAGCGGTCGTCCGCTTTCATCCGCAGTGTTTGCCGCAGTTCGTCGTCAGCCTCGGTGATCGTTTCCGGCCGAGCCATATTTTCCGGAGGCTTGCCGTCGCCGAATGCGACCGCACCAAACTGCGGTCCCAAGAAGCCGGCATCTTGATAGATGAACCCGCCGCTTCCCGGCTTGATCGAGACATACGCGGGCAGGCCCGTCCCTTGAGAACCGACCAACTTTGCGACCGCCGAGCCGAAGAACGGATACGTCACGCCGCGATTCTTAGGGTCACCTCGCTGAATGCGCGGCACGCCGGCCGAATGCGAATTGTCCTGAGTACACATGCCGCGAACGACACACAAATGCTGCATGATCTTTGCCGAGCGAGGCATCAGCTCACACACCTGAATCCCCGGCACCGAGGTCGCGATCGGCCGAAACGGTCCGCCGAATTGCGAGTTCGGTTTCGGATCCCAGCTCTCGTACTGGCTCATCCCGCCGTCGATCCAAACAAACAGCACCTGCTTTTTCTGTTTGGCCAACTCGTCGGCGAGTGCCGCTCCGAAGTGTACACTTCCGCCCGCGGCACTCGCTGCACCGAGCGACACTCCGCCCATCCAAGCCCGACGCGACAGGCGATGTTCCCACGGTTTGCAGAGTCGTTCAGTCATTCTCAATTCCTTCTGGAGGTTGATGAACTCTCCTAATTCGACTGT
>JAYVSP010000425.1:0-3238 GCA_043775215.1 Planctomyces sp.
GGGGACAATCTCGATGCACGATTCGGTCTCGTCGGTGTTGACGAACTGTTTGTACCGTTTGCGTTTTTCGGGATCGCGAACGACGGCCGCCCACTCACATTCGTAAGTGTCGATCAGCCGCTGAATCATCATTTCGAGTTCGGCACAGATTCCCAATTTGTCGTGGACGACGACGTCGCGGATGTGGTCGATGCCTCCTTCGAGTTTCTCGCACCAGACCGACGTGCGCGTCAGCCGGTCGCCCGTCATGATGTAGTACATGAAGAACCGGTCGATGTATTTGATGGCCGTTTCTTCGTCGATGTCCGCGACGAGCAAGTCGGCGTGACGCGGCTTCGCTCCGCCGTTGCCGCAGACGTAGAGGTTGTAACCATGCTCGGTCGCGACCAGGCCGACGTCCTTGCCTTGAGCCTCGGCACATTCGCGGACGCAACCACTGACCGCCATCTTGACCTTGTGCGGAGCTCGAATCCCTTTGTACCGGTTCTCGATGCGGACCGCCAAACCGACTGAATCCTGCACGCCGTAGCGACACCACGTCGTGCCGACGCAGCTCTTCACCGTTCGTAATGCCTTGCCGTAAGCGTGACCGCTTTCGAGGCCGGCCGAACCCAAACGCTCCCAGATGTCCGGCAGGTCTTGCACCTGCGCGCCGAACAAGTCGATGCGCTGACCGCCGGTGATCTTGGTGTAGAGCTTGTAGTCCTTGGCGACTTCGGCGATCGCGATCATCTTGTCTGGCGTGATCTCGCCGCCCGGAACGCGCGGGATGACCGAGTACAACCCGCCGCGCTGCATGTTGGCCAGGAACCGATCGTTGGTGTCTTGCAACGTCTGATGCTCTTCTTTGGCGATAACCTCGTTCCACAGGCTGGCCAGAATCGACGTCACCGTCGGCTTGCAGATTTCGCAGCCGAAACCTTTGCCACAGTGCCGAATCACCGCGTCAAACGTCTTCAGTTCTTTGACCTTCACGATGGCGAACAGTTCGGTGCGCGACAGCTTGAAGTGCTCGCACAGATAATTCGTGACGACCTTGCCCGCCTTCTTGAGCTCCGCATTGAACAGGTCCGTGACCAGCGGCACGCAACCACCGCAACCAGTTCCGGCGCGAGTACACATCTTCACAGCCCCGACCGATTCGAGATTCCCCTCGCGGATCGCCGAGCAGATTTTTCCTTTACTCACGTTGTTGCACGAGCAAATCTGCGCCTCATCCGGCATCGAATCGACACCACCGAGCGACGCTCCGCCGCCCGACTTGCCGACCAGCAACTCGTGCGGTTTGCAGGGCAGGACTTGCCCGCTCTTGGCCATGATCGAGTACGTGCCGTAATCGTTCGCGTCGCCGACCAGCACTCCGCCGAGCAACTTCGTGCCGTCCAAACTGACGAGCAATTTCTTGTAGACACCGGCAAACGGGTCTTCAAACGTCAGCGGCACGGCACGCTCGGCCGGAGCTTCGTAATCGCCGAACGACGCGACATCACAACCCATCAGCTTGAGTTTCGTCGACAGATCGGTCCCGGAAAAGTGCCGGTCCGCGCCGGTCAAGTTGGCCGCGACGATCTCGGCCATTTCGTAGCCGGGTGCGACCAGGCCATAAATCATGCCGCGATGCAACGCACATTCGCCGATCGCGAAGATCGCCGGATCGGACGTTTTCAACTGATCGTTCACATTGATGCCGCCACGCTGACCGACTTCGACTCCTGATTCCTTGGCCAAATCATCGCGCGGGCGAATTCCGGCCGAGACGATGATCATGTCCATGTCGAGCGTCACGCCATCATTGAACTCCATCCGCTCGACTTTGCCGTTGCCGTGAACCTCTTTCGTGGACTTGTTGAGGTACACCTTCACGCCGAGCGACTCGATCTTCTTGATGAGTGTCCGGGAACCCGCGTCATCAATCTGCCGCGGCATCAACCGTGGAGCGAACTCGATGACGTGCGTCTCCAGTCCCAAATCGAGCGCCGCCTTCGCCGCTTCCAGACCGAGCAACCCGCCGCCGATCACGGCGCAGCGTTTCGATTTCTTCGAGTAGTCGATGATGTGATTCAAATCTTCGATCGTGCGATAAACGAAAACTCCGAGCTTGTCGAATCCCGGCACCGGCGGCACGAACGGGAACGATCCAGTCGCCATTACTGCGACGTCGTAATTGATCTCCACGCCCTTCTGTGAGCGGACAATTCGCTTTTCGCGATCGACGGAGCAAGCCCGGTCGCCAAGATGCAGTTCGACTCCGTTCTCGTGATACCAGTCCATCCGCGCCATCATCAGTTTTTCGGCATCACGATGGGCGAAGAAGGAGGTCAGCCCGACTCGGTCATACGCCGCGCGCGGCTCTTCGCAGAACGTGACGATGCGGTACTGCTTGGCCGTGTCGAACTCAATCAACTTCTCGCAGAAGCGTTGCCCGACCATGCCATTGCCGATGACGACCACCGTTTTCGGGGGCACTGCTTTCTTCGCGGCAACTGCCACTGTGTTCGTTTCGCTGGCGGCGGGACAAACCTCGCTGGAGCGTGGCGAGCTATCGAGGAATTCACTTTCTAGGGTTGTGGGCGAGAGTTCCATGATGATCCTGGGCCTGGGTATCAATCGCGTGCCGGAACTGCGGCCGCACGGCGCAGGTGAGGCAACCTGCACGCCGTCGTCACCGTAAAGCAATCAGTGTGCCCAGACGCGAACGCGACTGCGATCCGCCGGCTCAAAGTGCTGTAACTATCGGGTTTTTGTGCGTTTCAGTTTTTCCGCATCCTCGGCGGATGCCCAATCCGTAGCCACAAGCTGCCACCTTGTGGGGCAAGCCGTGAGACACCGTCACTGACGAAAAATCTGTGAATGAGTCAGGTTTTGAAATCTCATTTCTCGGCTCTGCAAACGTTAAAGTTTTGTTTTCGTGAGACGATTTTAGGCGACGAATTGGTTAAGTGTTTGTGTACTAAGTGGCCCCGCAGAGAAGGTTAGGTAGCCACGTTCGCCAGAACGTGGGTTTTCCCGCGATTCGCCCACACTCTGGCGAGCGTGGCTACCCAGAGATCAATGCGGGGCCACTAGTGCGTCTTCAAGACTACGAATTCGGGTTCATGTGAGTGAGCGGCAAGGCTGACGCCCGAGTCAGCCCCCGGAGGAATCGGGAGTGTGGTTCTGGCCCAACGGGCCAAGACTCGGCAGCCCAGGGCAACGCCCTGGGTTTGATGGCGTCGAAAACGGTAAGCCCTGAAGGGGC
>JAYVSP010000426.1:0-10300 GCA_043775215.1 Planctomyces sp.
AACCGCAACGCCATCGGCGTGCGCGAGTCGTATCCACCGCGCCCACGCCGATGGCGTTGGGGTTAAACAAAGCATCAATCTCGCCCGTGCGAAGAATAACTCCACTCCACTTCCCACTTCGTAGTTGAAAATAACACTAACCCGAAGCGTCAGCGAGGGCGAACGCTCACGCGACTTTTTTCGCGGCGGAACACAGTGAAGCTTCGCCCTCGCTGACGCTTCGGATTAGTGTTCTCATCAGACGACCTTCTATGTTCCGGCCGATTTCACCGCACCGGCAGTGCGCATCAGCCCCAACATCAATTCCTCGAATGGAACGTCAGCGGGGGACTGAGTGCATCCGATGCCGTACTTGTGGCTGTAGCGGCGGAGCGAGTCTTGAAATGTCTCGAACAGGCGACGGTATTCTTTCAGGGCATTCTCAGTGATCGTGACTTTCCGGCCGATGTCGGATTCGATGTCGACCAGTTCCAACTCACCGAGCAGATTCGGTTGTGCCTCCAAGCGGTCGAACAGTTGGACGATGTGCGGTTCGTAATGGCGATATCGCAACAAGTCCAATCCGCGTTCAAATCCCTGCGGGTCGTAGAGGTCGCTAACGACAACGGCCAAGCCTCGGCGTTGTGGCCGCTGCGTAAAACCCTTCACCACTCGCGCCAAATCGGTATCGCTGCCGGAAGGCGTGAGATTCTCCAGATACCGCAGCAGAGACAGGATGCGGTCCTTGCCGCGTGTCAGCGGGAAGTCGCTGAGAATGTCCTTTCCGAAGGCGATCACGGCGACACGATCCAAGTCCGCCAACGCGATGTACGCCAGAGCGGCCACCACTTGCCGAGCCAAATCGAATTTCGGTGGCGAGCCGAACGCCATGCTGCGCGAGCAATCCAGCAGAAGATAGACGTGCAAGTCCTCTTCCTCCTGGAAGCGTTTCAGCAGCAATTCGCCATGCCGTGCGAAGACGTTCCAGTCGAGATACCGAAAATCGTCGCCGTGCGAGTAATCCCGGTGCTCGGCGAACTCGATCCCGCCGCCGGTCTGCTGTGTCCGCCGCTGAGCCAGCAGCGATCCGCGAAACAGCCGTTTCGACACCAGCGACAGGTATTCCAGCTTGTTCAGAAAGTCGGAATCGAACAGCGGCATGAACCGGTCTTGCCTGAAAAAAATTCTTTGGGGTAGAACCCGCTGATTGCGAAACTCCCAGGACGCGGGGGCGAGCTTAATTGGGCCGAATGGATTCAGCCACTACCTTCGTGCAAGCCTGCCGCTTGCCTCGACGGACTTCGGAAAGGATTCCGCATGACGATCACTGTGGGTCAATTGGCGAGTCGCCTGCAAGGCGAAGTGGTCGGCGACCGGGAGCGGGAGATCGCCGATGCTCAAGGAGTACTTAAGGCCGGAACGGACGACGTTACGTTCGTGAGCGATGATCTGAATCTCCGCAAGCTCAATCAGTGCAAAGCGGGAACGGTGTTGGTCGATCCCGGACGGCTGGCCGCGGCCAAGCAATTGATGGGCTTGGTGGATGTCACCTTCATCCTCGTGGACGATCCGCAGGCGGCGTTCATCGAGACCATGCAACTGTTCCGTCCGCAGCGGACTCGCCTGCAATTCGGTATCTCGCACCACGCGCACGTCGAGCCGTCGGCCACGATCGGTGCGGACACGAACATCTTTCCCGGAGCCTTCATCGGCCCGGATGTCGTCATCGGCGCGGGCTGCGACATTCATCCGGGAGCAATCATCGGAGCCGGTTGCCAGATCGGCGATCAGACAACAATTCATGCCAACGCGGTGCTTTATTCGGACATCACACTGGGCAGCCGAGTCATCATTCACGCCAACGCGGTGCTGGGAGCGGACGGATTCGGTTATCGCTTTGAGCGAGGCCGTTTCGTGAAGATCCCGCAACTGGGAACCGTACGTGTCGACGATGATGTCGAGATCGGCGCCTGCACGACGGTCGATCGCGGCATGATCGGCGCGACGGTCATCGGCGAAGGAACAAAGCTCGATAACCTCGTGATGATTGCTCACAACTGCGAACTGGGAAAACACAACGCACTCGTGTCACAAGTCGGACTTGCGGGTTCGGTGACGACCGGCGATTACGTGCGGTGCGCGGGACAAGTCGGAATTGCCGACCACGTTCATCTGGGAACCGGCTGCACATTGGCGGCCAAGTCCGGCGTTCACAAGGACATTCCCGAAGGTGAAACCCAAATCGGCGCTCCATCTGGTCCCATTGAAGAGCAATTCAAAATCATGATGGCCATGCAGAAAGCCCCGGAAATGCGCAAGCAAATCCGACAAATGGAAAAGCAACTGACAGATCTGACCAAACAACTCACGGAACTACGAGCGACGATCGCCGCGTGCGTGGTCGAGGCCAAAGCCGCGTGAGCCGATGAAGACAATCCACCATGCAGCTTGGCCAAGTTCGGAATGACGATCAATAACCAATGACCATCAAAGGCTATCCCGCTGACTCACCTCCCACATTGCGTTTGACCGGCATTCCGGGTGAGCGACGGGTCGGGTTGTTGGCTGGGGCGGGACGATTTCCAATCGCGTTTGCCGAGGCGGCGAAGCGTGCAGGGCATTCTGTGTACTGCGTCGGTGTCGAGGGTCTGGCCGCTCCGGAACTGCGGGAACTGTGCGACGGCTTTGATCACACACCACTGGCGAAAATCGGCCGGGCCATTCGATTGTTCAAGCGAGCCAGAATTCAAACGGTCGTCATGGCCGGCAAGATCGAAAAGACGGCACTCTTTGAACGCTGGCGTTGGGTCAAACTGATGCCCGACTGGCGAGCGATCCACTTGGCATTCAACTATTTGGCGAACAAGAAAGACGACACGCTGTTGCTGGCGGTCATCAAGGAATTTGAGCGGGACAATATTCGCTTTGAATCGGCCCTGAAGTTTTGCCCGGAGTTGCTCGTGAAACACGGATTTTTAACGCATCGCAAACCGTCGCCCGCGCAGTGGAATGACATCCGCTTCGGCTGGGAAATGGCCAAGGAAATGGGCCGGCTGGACATCGGCCAATCGGTTGTCGTGAGCGACACGGCGGTGATCGCCGTCGAGGCGATCGAAGGGACGGATGCCTGCATCCGCCGCGCGGGCGAGTTGTGTCGTCGCGGCGGATTCACCGTAGTCAAGGTCGCCAAACCGCAGCAAGACTTGCGGTTCGATGTGCCGACCATCGGCCTCAAGACCCTGCAAACCATGCACGAAGCCGGCGGCCGAGTGCTCGCGATCGAGTCGGAGATGACCATCCTGCTCGATCACCAAGAGGTCATCGATTTGGCCAATACGTTGGGAATCGCCATCGTTTCGGTGAAGGCGGATGAAATGATGCTGCGCATGGCGGGATAACGTAGAGCAGGCGGCTCGCCTGTTTGAGTTTGCTTGACACTTCGCATCGTGAATTGCGACGCGGAGCTTCGCACCACAATGTCAGCCGATCGTTTTGCCGACGGCCGCGGCGATCAGGCGGCAGCGAGCCATCGTGTCGGCGAACACTGGTGGCGTCAGCGATTGAGCTCCGTCGCTGACCGCTTTCTTCGGATCGGGGTGGACCTCGACGATCAGGCCGTCGCAGCCGCAGGCGACGGCGGCTAGGCACATCGACGGAACCAGCGACGCGATCCCCGTGCCGTGGCTCGGATCGACCACGATCGGCAAGTGCGTCCGCTCTTGCAAGTATGGCACCGTGGCGAGCGGCAACGTGAATCGCGTATGTGTCTCGAAAGTGCGGATGCCCCGCTCGCACAACATGACCTGTTGATTGCCTTGGTCGAGGATATATTCGGCCGCCAGCAAGAATTCATCGATCGTGGCGGACGGGCCGCGTTTTAGCAGCACGGGCAACCGCGTCTCGCCGACCGCTTGCAGCAAGTGATAGTTCTGCATGTTCCGCGCCCCGATTTGCAGCACGTCGGTGTACTTGGCCACCAGTTCGACATGATGTGGCGTCATGACCTCGGTGACGATCGCCAGTCCGGTTTTCTCGCGAGCCAACGCCAGCAGCTTCAGCCCTTCTTCCTTCAAACCTTGGAAGGCATACGGACTGGTTCGCGGTTTGAAGGCTCCGCCCCGCAGGCCGGTCGCGCCAGCCGCTTTGACTTGCTCGGCGGCGAGCAGTATTTGCTCTTCACTCTCGACCGAGCACGGTCCGGCGATGACGCCGATGTGTCCGCCACCCACTACCAAGTTGTGTGACTTAACGATGGTCTTGTCGGGCTTCGTTTCGAGACTGGCGACTTTGTACGGCGCGAGGATCGGAACGACTTGCTCGACCTCTTCGTAAGATTCCAACAGCTCCTTCGCGCCGTGGCGTTTGTCGCCGACGGCTGCGATCACTGTTCGCTCAGTCCCTACGATAATATGTGCTTTCAACCCCAGCTCTTCCACTTTGCGAGCCATCTGCTGAACCTGTTCGGAAGTCGCGGTCCGTTTCATCACGACGATCATGGGAATTCTCCTGCGAGTCCTGAGGCGGGTGGCGAGCGAGTTACAGTAATTACAGTAATTATAAATTCACAGGCGGGATGATAGCTCAAGCCGCGCTGGCTGCGAACGAATCACTCCGTCTTGGCGAACGCTCTGACGATTGAGTGAACTGGGGATCGCTGGTTACTCTGACTTCCGAATCACGCGAATCGGAATCATCTCTGAAGCCGATCCTCACACTCGTAAGGACTTCATATGCAGAAGCTCACCGGCCAAGTTGCCGTCATCACCGGAGCAAATCAGGGAATCGGCAAAGGAATCGCGCGAGCCCTCGCCAAAGAAGGTTGCCGGCTGGCGATTTGTGCTCGCAACACCGAGAAGCTTGAAGCGACAGCCGACGAACTGCGTGGTGCAGGCGCGGAGGTGTTGGCGGTCGTCACCGATGTCTCGCGAGAAATGAGCGTCGTCGCGTTGTTCGAGGCGATCGACAAGCAGTACGGTCGCGTGGACATCCTTGTCAACAACGCCGGTGCGTTTGACGGCGGCCGGATCGACGAGCTAACGATGGCCGCTTGGGAGAACGTCATTGGAGCCTGCTTGACCGGCGCGTTCTTGTGCAGCCGCGAAGCCTTCAAACGGATGAAGACTCAAGGCAGCGGTCGCATCTTGAATATCGGCTCAATCTCGGCACAACGGCCGCGCGAAGGCGGCGTGCCGTACGCGGCGGCGAAGTTCGGAACTTGGGGTCTGACGCAGGCGATCGCTCTCGATGGCCGGCCGTTCGGGATCAACTGCGGTTGCCTGCATCCCGGCAACGTCTTGGTCGAACGCCGCACGGAGAGCGGCCTCACCAGCGATGACGAACCGATGATGAGCATCGATACAATCGCAAACGCTGCCCTCGCAATGTTGACCGTCCCGCCGGATGTCAACTTCTTGGAAGCGATCGTGCTGCCGCGCGATCAGGATTACTTGGGGCGAGGATAGTTTCGTTTTCGTAGTGCAAGCTGCCAGCTTGCCACTGTGCCCGGTCGTGGTTGCGGTCTAAAAGAGAGTTGCAAGCTGGAAGCTTGCACTACGGAGGTATTTCATGGGACGGACAGTTGTTTTGGTGGCGATCCTGCAATGTCTGATCTTTGGATCTGGCACAGCGTCTCACGTTTTCGGCGATGAACCAGCCAAGCCGGTTCCCTCGCCGGCGGAAATCGAGCACTGGATCGAGCAGCTCAGCGTACCGGAATTCGCCAAGCGGGAAGAGGCGACGAAGTTGTTGATCGCGGCTGGGACGGCGGCGGTCAAACCACTTGTCGAGGCATCAGAATCTAGCAACCTGGAGACCACCGTCCGCATCACGACGATTCTGCGAAGCTGGTTCACATCCGACCGCGACGAGCTGTTCGAACTGGCCGAGGCTGCGCTCGAACAGTTATCGCAATCCAAGAATCGCCACATGGCTGGGCGAGCGGTCGCGGTGCTCGATCAGTATGCGGACACAATTCGGCAAGAGCGGGCGTTGGCTCAAATCAAGAAGTTGGGGGGCCTCATCAGGCCGATGAAAACGATTGAGACAATGCGACAACGGAGGATCGGCCTGGACGATGACGGGAAATTCTACGTCACTCTTGGTCTCGGCTGGCAAGGGGGGACAGAGGGGCTGAAGTATGTTCGCCGTTTACAGAGCCTGACCACTTTGTTCGTGGCCCGGAATCGCAAAACGGGGAAGTTCCTCGCACCAGGCATCACCATAGAAGCCCTGGACGAACTGAAAAAGGCGATGCCGCAGCTTGCGATCGCGTATCGCGGCCCCGCTCTGTTGGGGATTCAAGGGGGCTTGGTTGCGGGCCTGTGTGTGGTCGAGGACATCAAAAAGGAATCGCCCGCGGCAAACGCGAAACTGCAGCCCGGCGATGTCATCGCCAAGTTCAATGGCAATCCGGTCGGCGATTTCGAGTCGTTGGTCGACTTCATCTCTGAGAAGCAGCCCGGCGACGTCATCAAGCTGGAAATCCTGCGCGGCGAGCAGGACGACCTACTAGCCCTTGCACGCCTGCAAGCCGTCAAAGACCCGCCCGATTCAGCCAAAGAGGTGCTGAACGAACTCCGCAAACGCCTGTCCAAAGAGGTTCAAGTTACGCTGAGTGAGTGGGAGTGACTGCGCGTCGCTCAATGACGACGCCACGTCACTCGCTCGCTTTAGGTTGAACGGATGCCGCCGCGATGGAGCAGCCTTCGCCCGCTACGAAGCGGTCGTCAAGGAGCAAACACCGGCAGATCGGATCAAGTACGTAAACGCTCGTTCTCGATGATTTTGGCCATCGTTGTTTCCGCATACAGACGTCGTGACAAGCGTTTTTCGCGATGATTGACGTCGGTTTCCGTTTCCTGCCGCACGCGTTTGTCCGCGGCCAGTTCGAGGCAGAAGTAAAAGGCCAGCCCGCACAATCCGAAGATTTGACACAGGCTAGCGACGGCCTGTGACAGAGAGTGGCCACCATTGAGTGCCAACAGCACGCAGGCGAGTAGCAGCGTGCCGAAGCGAAACATGACCGAGAACGGCGCGTTGGCGGGTTCCTTGTGCCGGTGAGCAAACTGCATGGTCTCCTCCAGTGTTATCAGGGGATGGTCGCTAGCGATCGCCGCGTCCACTCAACCATACGTCGTGGAATGACCGGAGAAGCCAGTTTGTGCCAAAAAGCAACAACCAAACATTGCGGCGAGATTTATCACCACAACGCATACTTCCAACGATGCAGCAGTCAGTCGTTGAGCCTCTCCGTGCCTCAACATTTCGTGGAGGTGGCGAGTTTGCAAACAAGAAGTCCCCTTGGAAAAGCTGGACTCCATTATTTCAGCCAGCCGTTTTGCCGGAGCCAGAAGAGTAGGTCTTTTCCCCAGGGATGGGTCTCGCCCGCCGGAACGCCGTTTCGCCCTTCACTCAAGCCAATGCCGTGAGGGCCTTTTTGGTAGACATGAAAGTCGTAGGTCACGCCGTTCTTTTGCAAGGCGGTGACAAACTGGAGCGAGTTCACGACGCTGACTGCTTTGTCTTCGCCAGTACTCCAGACGAAACAGGGGGGCGTTTGCTTAGTGACTTGTTTCTCGTTGGACAGGAGTTCGACCAGTTGCGGATCGGGAGATTTCCCCAGCAAATTGGCCTTCGAGCCACTATGAGTGACGCCGTCCTCCATGCTGATGACGGCATAACACAACACTCCAAAATCGGGACGTGAACTGACCTTCTCGATGGGATCATCGGCATCGGCCTTGCCGGCATCGAAGTGCGTCACGGCAGTGGACGCGAGATGTCCGCCGGCGCTACTCCCCATGACTCCAATGTTTTGTGGATCGATCTTCCATTCGGCGGCTCGAGCGCGCACCAGACGGATTGCGCGCGAGACATCGCCCAGCATCACGGGATGACGATAGCCCATTGAGCCGAGCCGGTACTTCAGGACGAACGCTGCCAGGCCATTGTCGGCCAGCCAAGTGGCATAGCCTTCGCCCTCGTGACCCGCGAGGCCGCCGTAACCGCCGCCTGGACAAATCACGATGGCAGTGCCGCTCGCCTTGTCGGCCGTTGGCAGATACGGAGTGAGTGTGGGGATGTCGTGATCGGCATTCCCCAATGCTCCGGGAGCATCACCGATCCACAAGCTAATCGGTTCCGCAGCCGCCGCAAAGTTGGCGCAACACCCCGCCAGCACGATCGCCAAAAACACAGCGTGTCGAACATTCATCGTCTTTGACCTTTCTTTGCCGTGTTGCGATGCATCACCGCACGTCCGAATTCGCTTATGGCTATTTGGACAGTTCGGCGAGCAAGCGGCGGGCATCGGCCGCGTCGAGCACAGAGAACTGCGGATTGATGGCCAGAGCTTGTTCGAGATGGGCTTTGGCTCGGTCGGCTTGTCCGAGGCGATGACGGATCATGCCCGCATGATAGTGCAACCGAGCCTCTTTCGTGCCCCAGCGGAGTGCCTGTTCGATGGCTTCAGCGGCCTCGGCAAATTGTTCGTTGCGATACAACGCCAAAGCCAGCGTGTCGTGAGCGTGGATGTCCTGGCGGAAGGTGAAATCGGTCTTCGCCAATTCGAGCGCACGTTGCGGCTTCAGGTTTCTTTGCGAGTAGAATAATGACAGCTCTCGGCTGTATTCGGCGGGGCTCGCGTTCGATTCGAGGATCAGTTTCTCCGCTTGGTCGTATTCTTTGATGGCTTCATCCGCGTGGCCCAGCTTGGCTTGAATGTCGCCGATCGCCATGAAGAAAATCGGATCGGGCGCGACCGCGATGGTGCGACGATACACGGCAATCGATTCTTCATAACGACCCTGCGCGGCGTGAACCTCAGCCAACCCCGCCAACGCCAGAAAATACTCGGGCAGCGCCGCCACGGCCGCTTCAAACTCACGGTTCGCTTCGTCCGTTCGGCCATGATCCAGATAGAAATGCCCTAGCCGAACCTGATACCAGGCCGCACCGAGTGTCAGTGGCTGATCTCCTTGGGCCTTGAGTATTTCTTTTTCGGCACGCTGCAAGAGATCGAGAGCCTCATCAGTCTTGCCTTTGATTTCCGCCAATTGAGCCTGACGAACCCACAAGCCGGGGGCGGCGACTTTCACCTGACTTTCGATCTTCTGGAACGAAGCTTCGGCCTCGTCGTACTCCCCCAGTTCCATTTGAGCATCACCGACAATTGCCAGCGCATCGACGTTGCTCGGGTCTTTCTCATACACCTTTTTGGCGGATGCCATTCCCTCGCGGAACTGGTGTCGCGAACACAGCACGCTCGCCAGCGGGAGCAATGCCGCAGGGTCATCGGGGCGCAGCTTGAGCGCTTCGCGCAGCGCAGCTTCCGCGAGCGGATAGCATGCTTCGTCGCCGTGATCCTTGGCTTTGCGAACGTAGTGTTGCGCCAAATAGATGTAGTTGAGGGCGATCTTCGGATTCTTTTCGATGCGTTTTTCATAGAAGCGAATCGCTCGTTCGACGGAAGCGATGGGCGGCTCGACGGGTTCGTCCACCGCGTCCGCGGCAATGGTCTTCTTCGGCCGCGTCGCTGGATCCTCACTACGGGCATTCGACCAGATGGAAGTCAACGCACCGATTAATCCCAGACACAGCGACAGACAAAACGCGAGACGCATACGCATATGAAATCCTCTGCACGATTGGGAGGCCGAGAATAAAAAATGTCCCCACCAACGCTGCTTCGGTGGCTCCATGCCTTGTGACTACGGAATCTCTATCCGCGTAGCCATCCGGCAGCAAGCCACCGATGCGGGACCGGTGGGGATCAAATCAAACTCAGTCAAAATTCGATTCGGCGTCGCCATCAAGGGGTGGTATGCGCGGACGCAAGATACGGAAAGACATTTCGGAACGTCTTGTCGTTCGCGTCGACCGAATCGGTCGGCAGTCCGCCGTTCGTCACGAGATTCAGTTCCGTATCGATCACGTCATCCGCCAAACGTCGTCCGTTCAAGAAGCCGGTATCGTTGCCGAGTTCGAACGGCATAATGTCGGGCAGCACGATGTCGGCGATTGCCGCGGCATCGGCTGACGTTCGACCGAATCCCATTATCAGAGCATTTCTGACCTCACCGCCCCAACTGGCTCGATCGAAAAAGGGATGCCCGCCATTGAAAGCATTTTTGAAGTTGTTTCCTGCGGAATTCGAGATGAATCGATTCGGCCGGATGAAGACCGTGTTGATCGCGGGCAAGGCGGTGCGGTCAACTTGCAAACCATGTTGATTGTAGGTCGCGGACCAGACGGCAATCTTTTCGGTGCTCGACCGGAACAGTCGATTGGGAATTTCTAAGACGATTGCTGAGGTATTGAAGCC
>JAYVSP010000427.1:0-5911 GCA_043775215.1 Planctomyces sp.
ACGGGCGCGGCTCCAAATCACCAACTTGTTTTTGAATGAGTCAAAAACGAAACATTGCGGATCAATGGACGCTGCTTTCAGGTTCAATGAATGAGCACACCGGACGAAATCCCCTCTCTGCTCGATTCTCGAGTTCGTCGCTTACAAGGCCCCGTGTTGGTACTGGGAGCCAGCGGGTTCATCGGCGCGAATCTGTTTCGATCGCTGCTGCGGTCGCGCGACGATGTGCATGGCACGACATCGCGGCTCCCGGCATGGCGGCTTCAGGACTTGCCGGGCAACCGCGTCCATGCCGTGGATCTGCTGATCGATTCCAACTTGGACGCGCTGCTGGACTCCGTGAAGCCGCGAACGATTTTTAATTGCGTGGCGTTCGGCGCGTATTCGTTCGAGACTGAAAGTTCGTTGATTTACCAGACGAACTTCAACTTCACGACGCGCCTGTTGGAACGGCTCGCGAAACGCTCGATCGCGTGTTACATCCACGCGGGTAGTTCGTCCGAGTACGGCGACAATGCGTCCGGTCCCGACGAGGGAGCGCTGACCGCCCCGAACAGCGCGTATGCCGTATCGAAGGTCGCGGCGGCGAATTTGATGTACTACTTCGGCCAGCATCTCAAGCTGCCGTGCGTGAACTTGCGGCTGTATTCCGTGTACGGCCCGCTGGAGGATTCGTCGCGGCTGATTCCGAACGTGGTCCGCTGCGGATTAGATAAGACGTATCCCGATTTCGTGCGGCCAGACATCTCGCGAGATTTTGTGTACGTCGACGATGTGACCGAGGCGTTTGTCGCTGCCGCATTGAATTTGAAGGAAGCTGACTATGGCGGCTCGTTCAACATCGGGACCGGGCGAAAGACGATGATCGCCGACATCGCGCATCTGTCCGGCGAGCTGTTCGAGATTCCGCGCGAGCCGCAATTCAACATGCCGCAGCGGCTGTGGGATGTCTCGGACTGGTACGCGAACATCAGCAAGGCTCAGGAGCGTTTGGAATGGCAGCCGCGCACCGAACTCCGGGATGGACTGCTGCGAACGGCCGAGTGGTATCGTTCGTTGCCGGACAAGCAGGCTTACGAGCGGTCGTCCAAAAAATTCGGACTCGACACACGGCACAGCGTTTCGGCGATCATCGCCTGTTACAAGGACGGGCAGGCGATCCCGGTCATGTACGAGCGACTGAAACAAGTCTTCGCCAAACTGAATATCGATCACGAGATCATCTTCGTGAATGATTGCAGTCCCGACGACTCGGAAGAGGTCATTCGCGGCCTCAGTCGGAACGACCGGCGCGTGCTGGGGATTTCGCACTCGCGCAACTTCGGTTCGCAGGCGGCGTTCATGAGCGGCCTGCGCGTGGCGACGAAGAACTCGTGCGTGCTGCTGGACGGCGATCTACAAGACCCGCCGGAGTTGATCGAGCAGTTCGTCGCCCAATGGCGCGAGGGCTTCGACGTGGTCTACGGCCGCCGTGTGAAGCGTGAGGCGACGTTGTTCATGCAGTTTGCGTACAAGGCGTTTTATCGCGTGTTCGATTTCTTTTCGTATGTCCGCGTGCCGCACGATGCCGGCGATTTCTCGTTGATGGACCGCCGCGTCGTACAGGCGCTGTTGCAGTTTCCGGAGCGGGATCTGTTCCTCCGCGGCGTGCGTGCGTTTGCCGGTTTCAAACAGACGGGAGTCGATTATGTCCGGCCCCAACGGATGTTTGGCCGCAGTACGAACAACCTCGTCAAGAATCTCGGCTGGGCGAAGAAGGGGATTCTCAGTTTCAGCAACACGCCATTGAACATGCTCAGCGTGATGGGTGGTGGATTGCTGGCGTCGACCGTCGTGCTGATGCTGGTGCAGGTCGTGTTGCGGCTGATTCGGCCGGAACTGGTCCCTCCCGGCCTGACGTCGGTGTTGCTGGCGGTGATGTTCTTCGGATCGTTGTCCGTGTTCTCGATCGCCGTGTTGGGAGAGTACTTGGCGAAAGTGTTCGAGGAAGTGAAACGCCGACCGTTGTACATCCGCCGCAGCATCATTCGCGACGGCGAGGTACGCGCGGCTGTCGATGAGCGAGCGTCAGGAGCCGACGCATGACGAACTGGCTGCCGCACCGCGACAACCTGATCGACCGCCAAGCAGAAGCGTGGCGCCCACCGCTGTTCATGGCAACGAACAGCGTGCGAGGCCGTTGCGTGGCGGTTCTGCGCCGGTTCTTGGATTTGCAGGCCGCGTCGATTTGGAATGACCTCGCAGTCTTATTGCCAACATGTCGCGGTTCGTTACTGGATGTCGGTTGTGGAGCACAACCGTATCGACCGCTCGTGCCGAGTGAGGTTGTGTACTCGGCGATCGACACGGCGGATGCTCAAGCTCATTTCGGCTATCAAGTCGCGGACACGACGTACTTCACGGGCGAGGCATGGCCGGTTGCGGACGCAAGTGTTGAGAATGTCCTGGCGACGGAAACGCTCGAGCACGTCAGCCGGCCGGAGCGATTCCTGGCGGAGGCTCGGCGCTGTTTATCGCCGGGCGGGCGATTGATGCTGACGGTGCCGTTCGCCGCGCGTTGGCATTTCATCCCGTACGATTACTGGCGGTTCACGCCGAGCGGACTGCGGCAACTTTTGAAGGAAGCCGGCTTCGGTGAGATTGCCGTCTACGCGCGCGGCAACGAACTGACGGTCGCGTGCTACAAGACCGAGACATTGCTGCTGACGTGGTTGTTCGGGGCAGGTGGCTTCTCTGTCGGCGGTATGTTTCGGCGAGTCATCGCGCTGTTGTTGTCGCCATTGATTGTGTTGTTGGCCTGTGTCGGACAGCTCAGTTTGCGCACGCGTGGCGGAGATGATTGCTTGGGATACACGGTTGTGGCAAAAGGGTCGTGCGATTCCAGTTCTTGACATTTCCCCACCGACCCTGTGTCGGTGGTTATCTGCCTTGTGGCAACCAGGGCTTGATGATGACGTCTGAGTCGGCGACACGTAGCAACAAGGCATTTAACCACCGACACAGGGTCGGTGGGAAAATGTCAAGATCGCACGATTCCTCACAGGAGACGCCTTGATGTCCGATCGCCGGTGTCCGATTTGCGGCGATGCCGCGTCCGCGACGTTGTTCGCCGAAGCGCGAATTGACTCACGCAAGTTGGGAAAATTCGCATTCGCGTCACGCAAATTGCCGGAGTACATGCACCATCGTTTGCTGCTTTGCCCAACGTGCGATGTCGTCTTCGCCAGTCCGGTGCCGGATGTCGCGGAACTTCGTGCCGAATACGAAGCAGCCGCGTTCGACAGCCAAATTGAAGCACAGTTCGCGGCGAGAACGTATGCCTGCCTGCTGCATCCGTTCCTGTCACGTTTGCCCGATCGTCACGGAGCGCTCGACATCGGCACGGGTGACGGCGCATTTTTGGCTGAGTTGCTCGCCGCCGGATTCGATCAGGTGCGCGGGATTGAACCTTCTTCCGCTCCGATCGCGGCGGCCAGTACTCAGGTGCGCGGTCTGATCGAACAGGGCTTCTTCGAGCCGGGCCGGTTTCGACCGGAGAGTTGTTCGCTAGTCACTTGCTTTCAAACGATCGAGCACGTCAGCGATCCCCGGCAACTCTGCGAGGAAGCATGTCGCGTGTTGAAGCCGGGGGGGGCGTTGTGTCTGGTCGGCCATAATCGCCGCGCGTTCTCCGCCCGGCTGCTGGGGACAAAGTCGCCGATCTTTGACATCGAACACTTGCAATTGTTTTCACCCGCGGGCTTGCGGTACTTGATGACCTCGGCCGGACTGACGTCTGTCAGCGTGTTTCCGTTTTGGAATCGGTATCCCGTTTCGTATTGGACACGATTGTTCCCGTTCCCGGCGGGAATGAAGAATCTATTGTTGAAGTTCTTGTCCGTGACACGCATCGGTCGCCTGACGGTTCCCTTGCCGGCGGGCAATCTGGTGGCCATTGGATTCAAATAGTCGGCGAACGGGCGAGAATGACACAATTGGAAGCCGGGCGGACTTCGTGCGTGTGTCTGAATGTGAACAACAATGCGGTCGGAGCGATGGCCGTCGGCGAGGTGAGAAACCGTGAGTCGATCGACAAAACCGCGTTGAAACGGTTCCTCATTTTAGTCTTGATACGCCGGACAAAAGCCTTCGTCGCCCACGCTACTGAGTCTTTCGGCGGGCGCATCAGTCTTGAACAATAAAGGTGTGCAAAGGTCATTTAACCTGGCTGCTTGCGTTCACGAATCCAGTCGGTATGAAATGCCTTGCCGCGCGGTTGATCAACTCGTTCGTAAGTGTGTGCCCCAAAGTAATCCCGCTGAGCCTGCAATAGGTTGGCCGGCAGACGCGCGTTGCGATAGCCATCGAAATAGCTCAACGCCGCACTGAATACAGGAATCGGCAGCCCCATCTGAACCGAGGTGGCTATGACTCGACGCCAACTGGGCTGAGCCTTCTCGACTGCCGACCGGAAGAAGTCGTCGAGCAGCAAGTTTTCGAGGGTCGGATTCTTGTCGAACGCGGCCTTGATGTCGCCGAGAAACCGCGACCGAATGATACAGCCGCCACGCCACAAGAGCGCGATGTTGCCGTTGTTCAACTTCCAACCAAACTCTTTCGCGGCCGCATCAAGCTGCACGTAACCCTGCGCGTAGCTGCACAGCTTTGAAGCGTACAGTGCCTGCCGAACGTCTTCGATGAATTGCGTTTTGTCGCCGGTAAACTTCGCATCGGCCGGACCTTTCAGCAGTTGCGAGGCCCGCACGCGATCGTCCTTCTGAGCTGACAGACAGCGAGCATAAACCGCTTCAGTGATCAACGTTGTTGGCACGCCGAGGTCCAGCGCGTGCTGGCTCATCCACTTGCCGGTCCCTTTTTGCTGAGCCGTATCGAGAATCTTGTCGACGAGATGTCCGCCATCCGCATCCTTCACACTGAAGATGTCCCGCGTGATCTCGATCAAATAGCTTTCGAGTTCGCCTGTGTTCCAATCCGTGAAGACTTGGTACAGCTCCTCATTGGTCAGGCCGAGGACGTTTTTCAGAATGAAGTAGGCCTCGCAGATGAGCTGCATGTCGCCGTATTCGATCCCATTGTGAACCATTTTCACGTAATGCCCGGCTCCGGCTTCGCCCACCCAATCGCAGCACGGGACATCATTATTCGGACCGACCTTCGCCGAAATCTTTTGGAAGACATCCTTCACGAACGGCCAAGCCTCGTGGTGCCCACCCGGCATGATGCTGGGGCCTTTCAGCGCCCCTTCCTCGCCGCCCGACACACCGGTGCCGATGAATCGCAGGCCAGCGGCTTTGATCTCGTCATGCCGGCGATTCGTGTCGCGAAAGTCCGAGTTGCCGCCATCAATGATGATGTCGCCCGGTGAGAGCAACGGCTTGAGTTGCTGGATTACGGCGTCCACCGGTGCTCCGGCCTTGACCATGATCATCACACGTCTTGGCGATTTCAGACTGGCGACGAATTCCTCGGGCGTATGGTAACCGGCGATCCGCTGTGCCGTTCCTGGATACACTTTGTCCGCCGGCTCATTCTTCAGACCTCCGACGAATTCATCCGTGGTCGCCGTCGTCCGGTTGTAGACGCCAACGGAAAACCCACTGTTGGCCATGTTGAGAACCAAGTTCTGACCCATGACAGCCAGTCCGATCAAACCAATATCGTGTTTCGACATGACGTGTTGCTTCATCCTTTCCGGGGACGGTGCTCTCAATAGTAAATCGAAGCGTTAGCGAGGGCGGGCGCTTCAGAGACACTGAATTCATCGACTAGTGAAACGTCCGCCCTCGCTAACGCTTTTTGAAGTTGCGCTGTTGTCCTGGCCCAAAGGGCAAAAACTCGATAGCCCAGGGCAGAGCGGAGCGGCGTTAGCCGCGTAGCGCCGCCCTGGGTTTGACGGACAAAACGTGGCAAG
>JAYVSP010000428.1:0-3349 GCA_043775215.1 Planctomyces sp.
GCTGCCAGGATTTGTGGGCACACCGCTCGCCTGTTAGAGTAATTCGTGTGGAAACTTTTGACTTGCGGCGTCCGGGGACCGTGCGATACTGGTGGATAACCCATCGAACCAGTATGGCGAAGTGTCTCGGTGACGATTCCCAGCGAGGAACACCGTGAGCAATGCGGACCGGCACTACGATCGAGCGAATCGGCTTTTTGAGAAAGGCCGGTTCCGAGATGCTCTGCGCGAGTTCAACATTGCGATTGAACTCGACCCGCACGATCCCGACTTTTTCAACGACCGCGGCTTGGTCTGGGACAAGTTGGGCGTCGCCGAACGGGCTTTGGAAGACTTCACGGCGGCGATCGACTTGAGCCCCACGGCGACAGCGTATTACTTCAACCGGGCTCGCGTGTTTACGATGATCGGCGAACCCGAACGGGCGACCGAAGACCTCACCGAGGTACTGCATCTCGACCCCTTCGACTCGGAAGCCTTGCTGCTTCGCGGCGGAGCATTGTCCGATCAACTGAAGTGGGACGAAGCTCTGGAGGACTACGACGCGGCGATCGATCTGGCCCCAGACAACGCCGACTTGTTCTATGACCGCGGTCTGGCGTGGGAAGGCAAGCAGGAGTATCACAAGGCCATCGAAGACTTCACACGGGCCTTGGACCTCGATCCGGATTATGTCCCGGCCGTCATGGACCGAGGCAATTGCTGGGATGAACTCGGCGAGTTGGAGAACGCTCTGGAAGATTACAACCGGGCGCTGGAGCTGGCTCCCGATGACCCGATGATCCTCTTCAATCGTGGGTTGGCGTGGCTGAATTCCGGTGAGATGGACAATGCGATCGACGACTTCAATGCATCGCTCGCACAAGAACCAGACAACCGCCGAGCCCTCTCCAGCCGAGGCGACGCCTGGCTGCAAAAGGGAGAGCCCGAAAAGGCGCTCGCCGACTATGCGGCCGCCATCGAGATGGAACCGGACGACGGTGATCTGTACTACCGCCGAGGCAACCTGTGGGATGAAATGGGTGACTCGGAAAAGGCCATCGCCGACTACAACCGCGCGCTGCGGCTAGATCCGAAACTGATTGGAGCATGGCACAATCGCGGCAATCTGTGGTTTGAACTCGGCGAATACCAGAAGGCTCTGGACGATTACTCGAAGGCCATTGAGTTCGATCCGAAGATGGTCATCGCCTATCGCAACCGAGGGGATACTTGGCGAGCTACCGGACGGCCGGACCTCGCATTGAGCGATTTCAATCGTGCTCTTGAGCTCGACCCGAACAACCACGAATCGCACAACTGCCGCGGCGGTCTCTTCCTGGAAACCGGCGAGTTGCACCGCGCGCTGGCGGACTATGACATTGCCATCCAGCTTGATCCCCGTTGCCCCGTCTGTTTGAAAGCACGCGGCGAGGTGCATTGGCGCTTGGGCCAAAATCCACAGGCTATTCAAGACTTCACCGACGCAATCGAACTTAACCCGGATGACGGTGAAGCGTATGCGATGCGTGCGGAAGCTTATTATCAGCTCGGGCAAGACGAACTCGGCGAAGCCGACCGGCAAAAAGCCCTGGCGTTGCGCGCGACGGTTCCCAAACGGTAGGGGTGAAAATCCCAATGTCCAAATCCCAATGTCCAATGAATGACCATTTTCCTATGACCATGAATGTCCACATCCCCGTGGCCGCCTGGTCTTCATTCGTCGTCTCCTTCGATTCGTCGTTATCTGATCGCTTTCGAAATGACCACGACGAATCGAAAGAGACGACGAATCACGGCAATCGGACATTGGAATTGGGACTTGGTCATTAATTTGGACATTGGGATTTGGACATTGGGATTTGAGGACTCGTATCCGTGCGGAATCTGAAACTCACGCTGGCCTATGACGGCACTCAATACGTCGGCTGGCAAACTCAGACCAACGGCCGGGCGGTTCAAGAAGTTGTCGAGCGGGCACTCTTCCGGCTGACCGGCGAAGATGTGTCGTTGCTGGTCGCGGGGCGAACCGACTCTGGAGTGCATGCTCTGGGACAAGTCTGCAATTTCAAAACGGACAGCCCGATCCCGTGTCTCGGCTTTCGCAACGCGCTGCAAGATATCCTGCCGGACGATATTCTGGTGCGTGAGGTCGAGGAAGTGCCGCTCGACTTTCATGCGACATTCACGGCCAAGTCGAAGCATTACCGGTACGTGATTCTGAACTCGAAGCTGCCGATTCCATTCGTGCAACGCTATGCCTATCACTTTCACGTTGCGCTGGATACGGAGGTGATGCATGCCGCCGCCCAAGAACTGCTAGGCACGCACGACTTTCGCTGTTTCGAGACGAAATGGCCCAACAAAGCGACCAGCGTCCGCACCATCATGCAAACGACCGTCACACGACAAACCGGTTGGCCCGTCTTCTCGTATCCCGCGCCATCAGACTCGCGGCCGTATACCTCTCCGTTGGCAAGAACGGCTCCGCCCGCGCCGGAGAGCTGTGATTTTTTGTGGGTCGATATTGTCGCCAACGGCTTCTTGTACAACATGGTGCGGACGATTGTCGGGACTCTGATCCGCGTTGGCCGAGGCTACTGGCAACCCAGCGACATCCGCCGGATCATTACCGAGCAAGACCGCACCCTCGCCGGCGACACCGCTCCGCCGCATGGGCTGTATTTGGTCAGCGTGGATTACGGTCTGCCGAATAAAGAGAACCATCTGGTAGTTGGCCGGTAATTGTTAGTCAGACTGATTTCAACGCGAAGACGCAAGGCCGCAAAGGATGAGTGGCAACGATGACCTGATCTGCGTCACAAAATCCGACGGTGAGAACCACCAAGGCATATGTCTTCATGTTCATAAGACATTTCCACAAGAGTTTTAATTTCGCCGAGCGGGTTTTCGCGCTCGTGGTTTCCCATCGTGACGCACCTTCACGCTCGTTCGGATTCCGCCGCGAGGTGTGAAGTCGGCGACGATCGTCATCCACCGCGGCCGAGTGGCTGCGACCAGATCATCCAGGATGTGATTCGTCACCCGTTCATAGAACGCGCCGTGATTGCGGAACTGTTGCAAGTACAGCTTCAGCGACTTCAGCTCAAAGCACAGCCGATCGGGAACATAGGTGATTGTCAACGTGCCGAAATCCGGCTGCCCTGTCTTGGGGCACATGGACGTGAATTCGGGGCAGACCGTTTCAATCTCGTAGTCCCGGTTGGGATACGGGTTCTCAAACGTTTCGAGGATCGATCGCGAGATTTCGCTCATGGCAGAAGGTCAGAGGTCAGAGGTCAGAGGTCAGAGGTCAGAGGTCAGAGGTCAGAGGTCAGAGGTCAGAGGTCAGAGGTCAGAGGTCAGAGGT
>JAYVSP010000429.1:0-8716 GCA_043775215.1 Planctomyces sp.
TCAGGGCTGAGATTTGCTGATGTTCGGTTCCCCAGGGCGTTGCCCTGGGCTTTCGAGTTGCGGCCCTTCAGGCCAAACCGCAAACGATCCGCTAAGGACAGGCGCAGAAATAACTGTCGTAGCCGAAGTCGCCAGACTTCGGATCTGAACTCTGGCGAGTTCAGCGACATCGGACAGTTATTTCTGCGCCGATCCTTGGTCGACGAACTCTCCACCGCCGGAATGCCGACGAATTGATCGAACAATCCGATTGCCGGGGTAGCGGCCAACGGCTTGGAAAACCGTTCTACGGGCGGCGAATCACTGCATCCCAAGCGAGCAGCGCATCGCGAGTGGCTTGGACGTCATGCACCCGGATGATGTCAGTGCCTTGCGCGGCCAAGGCCACTGAAACTCCGACCGTTCCGGCGTCTCGTTCATTGATCTCGTGGCCGAGTACTTTCTTCAGGAACCGCTTGCGCGAGTGGCCGATCAGTACCGGCCGGCCGAGTTCCCGGAACTCGGCGATGTGCGACAGCAGCGCTAAATTGTGCTCGGCAGTTTTGCCGAAGCCGATACCTGGATCGAGCACAATCCGCTCGCGAGCAATACCGGCGGCCTCAAGTTCGTCGAGCCGTTGCGAGAAGAAGCGGCGGACCTCGGCCACGACGTCGTCGTATCGCGGATCAAGTTGCATCGTCTGCGGCGTCCCTTGAATGTGCATGACGATCACGCCGCAAGAGGACTCGCGGCAAACGGCCGGCATGTCGGGATCGAATGTCAGGCCGGAGATGTCATTGACGATCGTGGCTCCGGCGGCGAGGCATTCGCGCGCGACAACGGCTTTGGACGTGTCGATCGAAATCGACACGTGCGTCTGCCGTGCTAGCTCGCGGACGACCGGCAGGACTCGATGCAGTTCCTCGTCGAGTGGAACTGGAGTCGCACCTGGACGAGTCGACTCGCCGCCAATGTCGAGTAGGTTGGCTCCCTCTTGCACCAGTTGCAGAGCGTGCTCAACAGCGTGGGCCGCTTCTCGGAACCGGCCTCCATCCGAGAAACTATCCGGGGTGACATTCACAATTCCCATCAACTTGGGGAATTTCCCCAGCTTCCAGATTTCGTCACCGACTCGCCAATGACAAAGCGGGAATTCCGTGCGCGGCGGATTTGCGGAGTTGTGAACGGTCATTGCGGCAGGAATTTTGTTCGGAAACATTCAGGTTCGGTAGGTTTGACATCGTGGACGTCACGGCTATCCTACGCCCGCAAAGCTTCTGTAATCGGAAAACTTTCTCTGACCCGCAAAATTGCGTATCACTTGCGTCCAAGGATCGTCGGATGCAAAACGTCTTGAACGGTGCCACCATGAGGGTATCATCCGTTCGCCACGATGGAAGGGCCATGAACGGCCAGCCCATCAAAACTGAAAAGGGAGACAACATGAATCGCATTCTGAAACTGGTCGCCGTGTGCGCGACATTCGCCGTCCTGACCGCTTTTGGCGGCGTCGCCGAAGCTCGTCACTGCTGCAAGGCACAAAAGGTCAAGTGCTGCAAGACGCACAAGACCAAGTGCTGTGGCCAACAGACCGCCTGCGCGTCGAACGCGTGCCAGACTGTCGCCAGCACCTGCTGCAGCCAGCCGGCTGCAAGCTGCGGCAACGCCAATGTGAGCTGCTGTTCAGCTCCGGCCTGTGGTTCCGCTTGTGGCGCTGGCCCAGCCATTCAGACCGAAGTCAAGGAAGTTCCGGCTCCTCCGAAGGAAGAGCCCGCTCCTGCTCCGAAGGCCTAATTGGCTGAACTGAATTTGGCTCAAACCACGGTGATTCAAATCACGGTGGTTCGCGGTGAAAGCCCGCTGGGCATCTGATTCTAAATTGGGCTGACTCCTAGCGAGTCAGCCCAATTTTCTGTTTACATCGCGAAGAGCAGCGTCTTCCAGTCTCTGCTCGCGACTGGCTGCGTGGCTGCCCCTTGGCGACTCAATCGAAGGAGCCTCGCCTGTGCTGCTAGCCCCAACAGTCAACGTACACGAAGTTCTCCGGGAGCGATCGAGGTTTGGACTGGAAGAGACCAAGCTCTTGACGCAGGCGGTCGCGTCTCGTCAATTTCCGGAAACTCGGCAAGCGATCGATTCCGCGATCGTCGAGGCTCAAGAGTCCGATCGCCCGCAGGAAGAACAACTCGCGAAGGCCGGGATCGGTGCCTATTTGATGGCTCGGCATCAGGTCGCCGACAAATTCTTGAGTGGTGTAACCTCTCATGCGCCGGGCCTGTTCCATCACGGCTTGGCATTGCAAGCGTTGGGCCGACATGCCGAATCGGAAGCCAAGTTCGAGGCCGCCGCCAACCACGGTTACGACTCTGTCGAATGCACGTTGCGGCGTGTAGGCGCGATTCGTCAACAGGACCGTGTCGACGATGCGGAAAAGCTTCTCCGATCGGTCTCGAAGCAAGCGGTCTCGCGCGCCGAGTATTCGTACCAAATGGGCGGCATCCTGTGGGATCGCGGTGACACATTCGGCGCGGTCGAGTACTTCGAGCGCGCGATCGACATGGACCCGCATCACACGCGTGCCCTGTTTTCGCTCGCGAACATTAATTCGCAGTACGGCAACGATGACGAGGCGATCGGGCTCTATGAGCGATCCCTGTCAAGGCCGCCAATGTATTTGAACGCAATGCTGAACTTGGGCCTGTTGTACGAAGACCGCGAACGGTATCAGGCGGCGGCCTTTTGCTTCCGGCGGGCGGTTGAAGTTGATCCCACGAACGAGCGGGCTCGGCTGTATTACAAGGACATCGAAGCGGCCCAAGACATGTTCTTCGACGAAGAAGCCGCGCGGATCGACAACCAGATGCAAGCCTTGCTGGCACGACCGATTTCGGATTTCGAACTGTCCGTGCGGAGCCGCAATTGCCTCGACAATCTTGGCCTGCAAACGCTGGGCGACCTGACTCGAGTGACGGAGCAGGATCTCTTGAAGGGGCGCAACTTCGGTGAAACGTCCCTGAAGGAAGTCAGCATTCTATTGGAAGCACACGGACTACGCGTCGGACAGAACCTGCAACAGTCGCTCGCCTCTGATCAGGCCGATATTCCGGTGGACCTCCCCCCCGAAGCCGAAGCTGCGAGTCAACGTCCGATCGCCGATCTGAATCTCAGTGTGCGTGCTCGAAAGTGTATGGCTCGGCTGAATATCAATTCGATTGGAGAACTGATTCGCCGATCACCCGACGACTTGTTGGGCGTGCGCAATTTCGGAGTGACGTCGCTAAACGAGATCCGACTTCGCCTCACCGACTTCGGCCTGCAATTGCGGAATGATTGATCGACTCCGAGTCGCTCTGCGGCTATGACCTACCGAAATGCGATCGTGACGGGCGCATTTCCGAAATCCGGAAGAGGAATTCAATCATGACCACAGTAGCTATTCTGCCCGTGCAGACTCGGATTGGCGGCCGAGCGTACCACGCAATGGCTGGGCGACGGATGGCGGCAGGTGACACGGCCGGACAGGCTTTAGATGCACTGACCGAGCAGTTTCCGGAGGTTGAATCCGAATCATTTTTGGTGGTGCAACGGTTTCTTCCCGACAAGTTCTTTTCCGAGCAGCAGCAACTGCGTTTGGCTGAGCTAATGGGACGGTGGCGGGAGTCCCGAGATTTCGGCGCCCCGTTTCCAGCGGAAGAACAGTCCGAATTGGATTCCCTGGTGGAAACTGAATTGCAAGCCAGTGACCAGCGGGCTGAGGATGTCGCGCGAAGGGTGGGGAAATGAATCCCCGATACGGCTTCGTCGCGGTTCGCGCGGGACATCGATTCGGCTGGGATTGTTTCCGTGATCGTTCAGCTTCAGTACTGAGACACGACTTCTTCCGTCCGTTGAGCCAGCGACCGAGCCTGTGCTGCCGACGTATCCAATGACAACGTAATCTCCACCGACCACCGGCCGTTGACGTCGGCTTGGATTTGCCAATGCGGCATGACCGAGCAGCTTTGATGCACGGTCTCGAAGCCTCCTTCGGAATTGCTCACCGTTTGGATGGGGAAGGCCCACAAGCTCGCAGGTTGCGACAGCTCAACCGCGACGTCGAGGCCGAGCCATTCGTCGACGAGACCGATACGAGTTGTCTCGGGCAGATTGAGCTGCGTTTGCAACGGACCGAGGCGGCGACCAGAAGCGTCGTAGAAGTAGCGGTCGCTGGCTTCAGCGGCCATGCCGGCGAAGTTGAGTTCGACACCGAAGCGCAACAGTTCGTTCGGCGGAAGATTCTCCAGAACGTATTGAACTTCGAGGGCCGTACCGCCGCGCGCGTTCAGGGCGACTCGCTTGGTCAATTTGATCTCACGAGTCCCGACATGGCCGACGCGTCCAAGGATTGCCTCGACGCGTTCCGAGTTGCGACGCAAGAGCGAGTGATACGCTCCGGTCACGAAGTCACCGATCTCACCGTTGCCGAGTTGGAAGTCCTCGAACGTCGCTTCCGGCGCGAGGAAATGATCGACGAACGACTTTCGCGGCCACTTGTCGTAGATCAACTTCTTGTCGAGGTCCGGCTGTTTGAACTTCACGCCGCCGCTCGGATCGACGCCGCCAGTGCCCGATTGCAGCGACATGTCGAGCGCGGCCTGTTTGATCTTGTCGTGATACGGTTCGAAGCGGCGGTCGAGCGTCGCGAGCAAATTGTGACAGATGCTTCGCAAATCAAGTTCGTACAAGTGGCCGCCGTGACCCGGTGCGAGATAGGCCACCAGGCGATCGCTCGCCATCCGGATTTCCACGTGTGCGTCAAAATCAAAGTCATGGCTGTCGATGCGAACCCAATGGCCGCTGCCAGGGTGATTGGTTGAGCCGAGTTTGCCCGCGACCTCTTCCAACAGATTGTCGGCGGCAATGAGGTGCTGATAGATCGCGTTTCGCAGATGCGGCAGGTACAGGCCGCCGAACGAGCCGTGCCAATACGGGCAGTTGCACTGACCGCGATATAACTCGGAGCGAGCCTCGGCCAGCGTGTCGCGATGCTCGCCGCGCGCGTCGAGCCGAATCAGCTCCTCCAGCCGGCTGCTGACCTGCAAAGCGCGCGCATACATTTCATTGGATTCGGGATACTTCACGCGGAAGTTCCGCCAGAACCCGCCGCGCATGAACTGTTTGATTTCCGGCCAGTCGGCGTCCGCCGCGTGCTGAGTGTTCAATGCGGCGAGTGACAGTTGACGCTCCGGCGGCAAAACCCATTCGGTCATCTCGCGGTAGCTGCTGTCCGGTAGAAAGCAACGGCCGACCGGCGGCACGTTGTCGATACACTCACCGAGCGTAGTCGTCTTCAACCAGTCCTGGTTGGCTTGCAGTGCCTCAAAGAATCGTCGCAGCCAGCCACGTTGAAAGACCAGATCGTGCGTGCCGGGCCAAACGCCGAATTTCTCGCCGTCGTCACCGCACACCGCGATGGCATTCGGAGTTGTCTCGGCAACGCTCCGCAGATACTCGATGCTCGCGTCAGGCTCTTGCCACGGGATTGTGTATCGCAGCCGTTCGTCGATTGGAAAAATCGTGAGCAACTGCCCTTCGTCTTCCGTCAGGTAGTGCCCGAAAAGTTTCTCTGGCGACAGCCCCGCATTGCGGAAGTGTGTGTCGTCGAGCACTGTGTACTCGATGCCCGCCGCCGCAATGTCGCTAGCGAACGACTGCTCCCAAACGCGTTCCGGCACCCACATGCCGCGCACTGGCTTGCCGAACAGGGTTTCGAGGTAATCCGAATACAGCCGCATCTGGCCGACTCGGTCGCGCCGCGGAATGCAGGCCAGAATTGGCTCGTAAAACGGCCCGCCCAGAATTTCGATCTGCCCGCGATCGGCCAACTCGCGCAGCCCGTCGATGTATTCCAGATGCGCGGTGACCAGCCACTCGAGCAAACTGCCGGAGTTGTGGATCGACACCTTAATGTCGGGAAACTCGCGCAGCACGTTCAGAAACGGCGCGTAGCTTTGCTGATATGCCTCTTCGAAAACTCCTTCGAAGTTGCCGATCGGCTGATGATTGTGAAAGACAAGAGCCAGACGAACTGACGAGGACATGAATTCGTGATTCCTGCGAACGACCTGAGTTCGAAGTTAGATAACGCCACCATGCGTACGATATGGGTACGGACCAAATAATTGCGCGTACCAATTGATCGCTCGGCCGAATACTGTCGGCCATTGGTCGGCAAGAAAATCGAGCGGAAAATAAATCGACTGTTCATGCCAAGTCTGATGCCCTGAGTTGCATTTTCCAAGCCACCATTGCATCGGAGCGAGACTCAAGACATACGACAACACCAAGGCCATCACGCCGGTTAACGACCACGACGAATGGCGGCTTGCCAACGTGGAGTTCGAATGTGGCATTGCAGATCGCTCCTTCAGAGAACATTACTTAATCGAGTTTTTGAGTTTCCAAGGCCGCGAGCTTCTTCCGTAACTCCAGCAACTCGCTTTCTACCTCGGCTCGTTTCTGCTGTTCGGCCAAACGCAGTCGTCTTTCTTCGATCCGTTCTGATTCGGCTTCCGCAAAGTTGCGCAGTGCTTCACCGGTGATCGGATCAACGAACCGAAACTCGCGGTCCATCGCAAGCAGGTCAAGCCCGAGAACTGAACTCGACACGATGATCTTTTCTGGAGTGACTTCCTTCGCAGGAATTGGGACATACCGTCCCGCTTCAAGCCGATAGCCGACGAGCGGCGGATCGAGGTAATCGCCAGTTGGGTCGTAACAGAAATACTCGGTCACACCGAGGAATTGGTACAAGCCGAGTTTTGAACCTTGGTCTTTAGTACGCGAGCTGCGCGATGTGATTTCCAAAATGAAGTCCGGAGCTTTCGGTTCTTCCCAAAGTTTGTAAGTCCGGCGATCTCGCTTTTCCGCGCCGAACACCACGAACACGTCGGGAGACACCACTTCTCGCGGATCTCCTTCCTGGAGATAGACGAAGATATTCCCCGAGACGTAAACATCCGGCCGATCTTGATAATGAATGTCGAGAACCTCAGCGGCATACGCGAGTGGCTTTCGCTGGAAGTCGCTTTCGGCCATAGGCTGTCCATCCGAATCAGGATACTCGATGGGTTGAGGCAGATAGCCGGACTCAGAGCACGGCGTCTTCGGCAGCGGCACGGTCGTCGACGTCGATTCCGTATTGGGTGGCGGGTCCGCTCGATTCATAAAGGTTGTCGCGCGTCGTGTTGACGCCGGCTTGGTGAGCATTTCGGTGGCCATGTGGACCTCCGGTCGATTCGAGGATGATCGGGACACCACCTATTTCAAACAGGGCGTCCTCCATTTGCAAACTCTCGCGGATCAAATCTCCGTCTGCCTTAAAAATTTCGCCGCGTCTTCAGGTGGGACAGAATTGATGTAAAAACCACTGCCCCACTCGAAGCCCGCGACGCCGGTCAGGCGCGGGATAATCTCCATGTGCCAATGATAATACTTTAACTCATAGGTATCGAACGGAGCGGTGTGCAGGATGTAGTTGTACGGCGGTTCGTCGAGTGCGACTTCCAGCTTTTGCAGAGCTGACTTCAGGACGTGAGCCAACTCGTCCACATCAGGTTCCTGGACCGTTTCATAGTGGCTCAGATGCCGCTTGGGAATGATCCAGGTTTCAAACGGGAACCGGCTGGCAAACGGACAGAATACCAGGAAGCTGGGTGACTCCAGCACGATTCGATCGGTGGCATCAATTTCCTGGCGGATCATGTCGCAGAAGATGCACCGGCCGCGCCAACCGAAAAAGTCTTTGGCACCGCGCATCTCTTCCTGAACCTGAATGGGCACCACAGGCGTCACAATCAGTTGCGAGTGGCTGTGCTCCAGCGAGGCGCCCGCTCGGTGTCCTTCGTTCTTGAAGACGAGCGGATGGATCAATCGGCGGTCCCGCTTGAGATCCACCAGCCGGTCGTGGTACATCCACAGTACTTCGCGAATCTGTGGCGCCGGCAAGGCGGAGAAGCGGCGTTCGTGTTGAGGGCAGTCGAGGATCACCTCATGAGCACCGATCCCTTGCATGACATCATACATGCCGACGCCGCGGCTTTCGAGTTGTCCTTCGATCTTAAGTGCTGGAAATTTGTTTGGCACACAACGTACTCGCCAGCCCGGCCCATTCGGCATCGAGCCGTGATCCCGATACGCGACGATTTCTGCCGGCGAGGCCGATTCATTTCCTTCGCAAAACGGACAGAAAGTCTCGGTGGGCCGAGTCACTGGCCCCTCAAAATCGCTCGGCCGCTTGGCACGATCAGGAGCAATAATGACCCAGCGGCCAGTAATTGGGTCTTTGCGAAGTTCAGGCATGCATCAGTCCGTCTGGAAAAAGTCCTTGCGATGGGGAGGGGATTTGACCGATTGCCGCCGTGCGAGGGAAGAGCGAAGTCCGACTCCCGTTTCTCGTCAAATCTTGCAATTCGTCCTGCGCCGAGATTGAGCTGCTCGAGCTGTCGTGTTGGAATAGTGAGTCGAATAATGCTTCGTTAGAACAAATTGTTCCAACGATGACTTCGGAATTCTCTGTTGGTGATTGACGAAAACCGCGGGGCGGGGCGGCTCGCCAGGATTTTGCACATGGCCATCGATCACGATCAGCTCTGCAAACAGATAGCGCGGCGAAGCCGCAAATCCGAAAACCAAAGAACCAAATCCGAAAGAAACACAACGCCCGAAATCCGAACGGCTACTTGCCGCGACTGAGGAT
>JAYVSP010000430.1:0-5804 GCA_043775215.1 Planctomyces sp.
ATCCTCAGTCGCGGCAAGTAGCCGTTCGGATTTCGGGCGTTGTGTTTCTTTCGGATTTGGTTCTTTGGTTTTCGGATTTGCGGCTTCGCCGCGCTATAGTTTCAAAGCTCCGTCGAGCCGGAGCACTCCCAAAGTTCGGTCATTCCTCGTCGCCCATTCGAGGACCACGTGGAATCTTTCGCCGGGGTCGCGGTCGCTCAGTTGATGAGCGCCGGGCATCAGGGCGACGGAACAATCTCGACCGCCGCTTCGGGCAGTGGGGTCTCGGCTGGCGATTGCAGTGGGCGAACCACATAAACTCGTTCGGCGATCTCGTCAGCCCACAGACCTTCGGCCATTGGGAAGCGACCGGTACGCTGTTGTGGATCGACCCGGAACAAGACTGTTTCGCGCTGATCCAGACAACTCAGCCGCTCGATCCGAACGGAGCACCGTTCCAGCACCTGTCCAACGCGATCGTCGCGGCGTTCGTGTCGAGTACGTAACTTAACTCAGTTGGCGAGTTCATTGGCCAGGATGTCCAGCAGCAGGTCGCCGTTGAACTGGAAGAACCAGTCTTGGCCAGCGTTGCCCTGAATTTCGTCGTCTGCACCGGCATTGTCGAAGACAGTCGCGGATTGGCCGATGGTCAGGAAGGCGCTTCCATTCGATCGCGACGCGCTGCCGGTGCCATCGCGAAGGTTCTTCACTCGCTTCGCATAACTCCGCGCAGAGGTCCATTCCGACAGAATCGCTGTCAGTGCGGCGTCATCCGTGTCGTGCAGAGTCGTGCCGCCAATCACGAGATCGGCAGACGCTCCCCCTTGGGCCGTGTCGGTTCCCGTGCCGCCGATGAGCAAGTCTCGGTCGCTGCCACCGAGAAGACTGTCGTTGCCATCCTCCCCTTCGAGGATATCGTTCCCGACGTTGCCTTGAAGCAGGTCGTTGCCGTTGCCACCGCGGAGCCGATCGTTTCCGCTGCCGCCCAGCAGCGTGTCCTGGCCCTCGCCGCCCTCCAGCGTGTCGGAACCGCCGCCACCATCGAGTTGATCGTCTCCATCGCCGCCGTACAGAACGTCCGCGTGAAAATTGCCCGCCAGACTGTCGTCACCGTTGTCGCCATGCAACTCGCTGGGCAGCGTGAACCGCTTGAACCCTGACTTCACGATGATCGAGTCATTCCCGTCCTGACCGTACGCCACCAGCCGGCTCGTGGGGAACAATCCCGTGAAGTGTTGCCCATTGAGAAGCACTTGCACTTCGCCGTATCGCGGACCTGGACCTGGAGAGATTTCGATGTGATCGTCGTCCGCCGTACCCATGACCAACAGCATTTTCTTTCTGGGATGCTCTGGGTCATTCACGACCGTCACCGAACTGCGCTGCGATTGGTTGAGCAGCACGCTCACCGTGTTGCTGCGACGGTTGGCATCATAGTTGGTAATGGCGAGGTCGCTCTTGCCGTCGCCATTGAAGTCACCAACCGTCATGGACGTCGGATACGCACCCGCAGCATACGCGGTTTGCGTTAGGAAACTTCCATCGCCCTTCCCCAACAGCACGCTCACGCTTTCGCTGCCAAAGTTGGCGACGGCGAGGTCGCTCTTGCCGTCGCCGTTGAAGTCACCGACCGTCACCGAAAACAGATACGAACCCGCAGCATACGCGGTTTGCGTTCGGAATCTTCCATCGCCCTTCCCCAGCAGCACACTCACCGTGCCACTGACACAGTTGGCGACGGCGAGGTCGCTTTTGCCGTCGCCATTGAAGTCGCTGACCGTCACGGAAACCGGAACCCGGCCTGTGGCATACGCGGTTTGCGTTTGGAAGCTTCCATCGCCGTTTCCCAGCAGCACGCTCACCGTGTCACTGAGGCCGTTGGCTGTGACGAGGTCGCTTTTGCCGTCGCCGTTGAAGTCGCCGACCGTCACTGAAAGCAGAGAGTCAAACTTGATATACTTGGATGGCGTTAAAAAACTTCCGTCGCCTCTTCCCAGCAGCACGCTCATGTTGCCGTTGGCAACAGCGAGGTCGCTTTTGCCATCGGCGTTGAAATCGGCGACACTCAAGGAATGCGGAAAATCCATGTAATATTCGGCTTGCGTTTGGAAACTTCCATCGCCGTTTCCCAGCAGCACGCTGACCGTACTGCTGTTAAGGTTGGCTACGGCGAGGTCGCTTTTGCCGTCGCCATTGAATTCCTCAACCGCCACGGAAATCGGATACCGGCCCGTGGCATACGCGGTTTGCGTTTGGAAGCTCCCATCGCCATTTCCCAGCAACACGGTCACTGTGCCACTGTCGCTGTTGGCTGTGACGAGATCGCACTTGCCGTCGGCGTTAAAGTCGCCGGTGGCCACCGAGGTCAGAATTCCTCCGCCAAGCAGAGGAGTCTCGACGGGAAAGAAGCTGGACAGGAGGCAACGGTCTTCAAGTCGCTCGGAAGAAATGGCATTGGCCTGTCGGCTCACGAAACTGCGGACATCGCCAGAACGCGGCTTTTGAAGCGGACGCGCGAAGCGTGTGCGAATGATCGCGTGCGACCGTATGCGGCGGAGCCAGGAGAATCCTTCCGTCAACGTTTGTCCGCACGCCGCACTCAGAAATTCCATCGTTTCCTCCTTGTCTCACGTTGGAAGTTTCGCTCATCCTGCCGAACAATTAATGGAAGAATGACAAGCGTGACGTTGGTTCGCAGCACGCTCCATCGTGCCCGCCAAAAGCTGCTGAATCTGCTCATCCCGTCAGTGATTGAGTCACGGGCTCAGGCTTCTACTCAAAATGTCAGAAGTCGAAAAGCACAGAATCCATTCAACAACCAACGCCAGACCGGCAATGAACGGGGCGTCATGTCGCCGCGTCCTACGACAACGCCGCACCGAGCGTTATGCTTCTTCGCCGAACTTGTCTGGCCGAGAGGCATCATCACCCGGAACGACGACAGGAGAAGTCTCATGCGACGACTGGGAACAACCCCGTTTGTGGCGATTCTGCTGGCACTTTTTGTGGGGGCCGTGGAAGCTGAGGAGAAGCGGACAGGTGGCACGACCTGACCACCGGGAACGTCGTGGTTGTTGGACACCGCTCGCGACGTCCATCGCCTTGCCCTGAGCGTGCCACCTTTTTGCTCGACCGCACTGCCTGAAGGCGGAACGAAGAACTCCGCAGGCTTCCAGACTCTCAGTCCTCGTCGCTCCACTCGCGGCTGCGCGAGGAGTCCAGTTTGGTTCCACGAACGTCGCGCACTGCCAGACCTTTGTGATCGCAGATTATTTCGTCCAATCTTCGATCTTGTGTCCGGCGATCATCACGAAGTCGCGGACATTCGCGGTGACGAGTGTGGCACGATGGGCGATCGCAATGGCCGCGATGCGCAGGTCCATCAGCCCCAACTTGCGATGCTGACGCCGGAGATCGGCAGCAATGACAGCGGCGGATTCGTTGAAGCTCAAGAGACGCACTCGTTTCCAGGAGGCCAGATGCCGTTCCAAGCGTTCGTAGGCTTGAAGCTGTTCGGAAATTGTCCGCGCCTGTGCCACATAGCTCATCCAGCCACGCATCTGCTCTTCATAGGAAATGATGGTCGCGAACAAGTCGTTGGGATCGGTTTGCTCCAGCCGCTCGATCAGTCGGTCGGATCGGCCCGTTTCATGTTGGTCAATCAGCGAGAGCACGTCGGTGTCGAGCACGAACACGAGTGCCTCCCTTCGTCGTGACCTTCGTGGCGGGCTTGCGCTGGCCGCCGGTTCTTCGCCCTTCGCGGAACTCGCGGCCGAGCTTCATCGCTTCCCCATAAATCGGATCGTTCGCGAACTGACCCAGGTTCTGCTTCCACCACGGACGTTCCGGGTTCTCGACCTTTTCCTTCAGCGAAGCCAACTCACGCTCCAAAGTCGCCACTCGCGTTTCCAGCTTGGCACTCATGACGATGACCTATTTCATCAGGGACGATGTGGGAAACTCCAATCGATCAACCCAACTCGATTCGGCAGAATTCAACGGCTGGAGATTAACGAAGACGAACGTTCCGAAGAATACCGGTCTGCTGCTCAACCCGTTCGCGTTCACCCGCCACGACGCCAATTACGGGAGTGAAGTGGGGGAAGCGACAACACGAGCGAACGTGGTCACGCAATCGGCCCACGACACGGCCGCAAATGACGGGGTCGGGAGTCTTTTTCGGGTCGGCGTCATGCCACACATCATTTGTCGCCAATTTGACAATCAAACGACGATTGTCCGACCTGAAAAAGACTCCCGACCCCTTCCGCTGGAGATTGCCACGAATCACGCACGGTCATTTAGTTTGCGCGATCGCGCTCGATGGCTATGCTTCGCTCCTTATTGGCGAATCTCATCATCAAGACTGACGACAGGAGGACGCTCATGCGACGACTGAAAACAACCGCGATTGTCGGGTTGATGCATCAGGGGTCGGGTGTGCGAATTTCAGAAATTGCGGTCACAGCGTTGTCCACGTCCCAAGTCGACAACCGCAATTTCTGAAATTCAGTGGGTAAGGGAGAGGCGATCCTCTCCCTCCCCGTTGTCGCGAGGGAGTTGATTCTCCCTATTTACCGGCGTGCGTCTTTCTCGCACCGGGCGGCCCCACAGCGCGAGTCCCCTTGCGGGGGGGGCTGAGCGTCGCTGTTGACGGAATTGCCTCGTGAGAGGAGCAGCCTCGAACGTACTGCCGAGAACGGCGGTGCAGGGCACTCAGAGTCAACAGTCCCTTTCGCTCGAAGTACGCGACTTCGATCCGACAGTTTTGCGTTCGGCTCTTTCGCTTGAGCTTCTGGCATCTCAGTCGCATTCGGACCCACTCGTCGAGTTCGCGGAATTGCTTGACGCACGTCGAGAACCAAGTCCCGAAGTAGCGTTGCACGCCGCGAGTCACCGAGTTCAGTTTCGCTCACGTCCGCGTCCAGGTTGTGGCAGCGTGTGGTGATTTCCCGCACCTTGGTTTTGAAGTTTTCCACGGACTTCGCTCGCATCTTCACCGAGTGCGATTGCACGTCGAACCCCAGGAACGTGAAGCCCTGGAGAAACGTCGTGATCTTCGTCTTGGCGGGACTGAGCGACAGGCCGAGCGTTCAAATCGTCATCAAGACCAAGCCCACGTCTCGGCGACACGCGCGAATGACCGTCGTTCCCGGCTGAATCGAACAAGCCCACAATGAGGGCTTTTCGTTTGTTGGGCCAGAAGTCTGCTCGAAACGAGGTAGTGAATTCGGTGTTTCCCTCAGATTCGTCGAGGATCGGCCGAGGTCGCAAGCAGCCGAATGGCAAGCGTTGGAAAGGCTCGCCGACGATTTTTTCACAGGCTCGGAGAGCCTGTGAAGGAATTGAGCCGCGACCGTCAGGGAGCGGTCATAAGTCCTTGTCGTCACACTCCCTGACGGTCGCGGCTCGAAAGATTCACAGGCTCGGAGCGTCAGGCACATTGTCCACCTCGCTACATCTTCCCCAGCTTGCGCAGCGAATCCGATGCTGGCTGTTTAGCCGCTAGACCAGATTCGCAATTCGGAATCGACGGCTGACGTCACCTACTGTGTGTCATATTTGGGAAAGTGGACTCAAGAACCTCTCTCCCCGGAGTACCAGGACGAGGGAACGGAAAAAAGGCAACCGGACAAGCGGCGGTGGAAAACTATTGGGTTAGAAGACGGTACTCAGTACTGACCTTGAGGCACCTTTTGGAAATCCAGTATCACCCGCGTCCCTTCCCGTATGGCTGATCTCAAATCTCTGATTTCAAATAGGCTCTTCCGGTGTTCCGGGGAGGCCAGTTTTGAAGCCACGGATGAAACACGGATTGAACACGG
>JAYVSP010000431.1:0-5430 GCA_043775215.1 Planctomyces sp.
GTCCGCGTTATCAAGAGACACCGCATGTCACCCACATCGTCCTACGAACGCAGCCACGAGCTTCTCTGCCGTGGCGAATGCCAATTGCTGATTGTCGACGTGCAGGAAAAAGTCCTGCCACCGATTCCCGTGCGCGAGCAACTCATCGCGAACTGCCGCAAGCTGATCGACGGAGCCAAGCTGTTCGGCATCCCGGTCGCCGCGACCGAGCAATACGCCAAAGGACTTGGCCCCACCGTCCCTGAGCTGCGAAGCCTGCTGAGCGACATCACGATTCCCGACAAAGTCCGCTTCAGCGCCGTCGAGTCACTCGGTTGGGGCCTTGCGGCCGAGCGAACGGATGATCGCTTCAAGGTCGTGGTCGCGGGGATTGAGGCTCACGTGTGCGTCATGCAGACGGTGCTCGATCTGCTGGCCCGTGGCTATCAGGTTTACGTCGCCGCCGACGCGATCGGCAGCCGAGCGAAGTCCGATTGGAAGTTCGCACTACGCCGCATGGCCGGCTCCGGAGCAGTCATCACAACGACCGAGGCGATCCTCTTCGAATGGTGCGAAGCCGCCGGCTCGCCCGAGTTCAAGCAACTCAGTAAGTGGGTGAAAGGAACCTAACGCGGCGAAGCCGCAAACCCCGTGGGTTGATTGAACTCCACCGGCCAGTCCACGTCGCTGTTGGACGTGGCTTCGTCGCGTACAGAAAATCGACCGTCGGCGCGGTCTTGGCAATCAGCACGTCCTTGCCAATCGTCTCTGCCGGTTTCAGAAAGGCATTGCTCGTGTCGGTGACGACTCATTGTCCATCGGGCAGCGTCGGCGGAAATGGCAACGCTGGTGGTGCCGGCCTCTTCTGCGCCTGCGCAGATTCAGAGATACAAAGGATTACCAACATCAAACCCAAAATCCACAGGCGCTGAAACATGGCTGATCCTCCGAATGGACTGGCCACACAATCTCTCCTTGTCCTCCCAACCATCAATCATCCGCGCGAGCCGTTTGCTTGCGCGACAACTCTGTGGCCGACGTGCGGATGTTGAGAAACTCAACCAACAGCGAGAAGGCCATCGCGAAGTAGATGTAGCCTTTGTTGAAGTGTGTGCCGATCGCCTCGGCCACCAGCATCACGCCGATCAGCAGCAGGAAACTGAGTGCGAGCATCTTCAACGTCGGATGCCGTTCGATGAATTGGCTAATCTGCGTGGCGAAGGTCAGCATCACCAGCACGGCCAGCATCACGGCAACCACCATCACCCACAAATGGTTCGCCATCCCGACCGCCGTGATCACGGAATCCAAGGAGAAGACAATGTCCATGATCGCAATCTCGGTGATGACCCGCCGCATGGACTGCGTCTGGCCGCCGGTCGATCCGTGATCTTGGCCTTCCATTTTAGTGTGGATTTCATGAACGCTCTTGCCGATCAAAAACAGTCCGCCCACCAGCAGGATCAGATCGCGCACCGAAACACCGTTGATCTCGGCGAACGGGTGCGCATCTTCCGGGAAGAGACCACGCGGAATCCCCAGCGTGGTCCATTCCCAAAGCGGCGCGGTCATGTCCTTCAGCCAGTTGAGCGTCAGCAACAACAGAATTCGCGAGATCATCGCCACGGCCAGTCCCAGCCGTCGAGCAAGCGGTTGCTGCTCGCGCGGCAGGCGGTCGGTCAGAATCGCGATGAAGACGATGTTGTCGATCCCCAGGACGATTTCCATCGCCGTCAGAGTGACCAACGCAATCACAACTTCCAGGATTTCCATTTCAGTCGACCTGTTTGCAAAACGTGACGTATGGTTCTTCCAGAAGAAATCGCCTGGCGGGACATCATGAGCGACTTTTGGCAACTCTGCTGTGAATACGGACGCTATTATTGCGACGCGATTATCGAATTCTGGAAACACCTGCGGCCAGCGACTTACGCGAGTGCCTTGTTTTTGGTGTGGCTGGTCGGCTTCGCGCTGCTAAAGAGCGGCGGAAAGCGACCCTAAACCGCTTTCGGCGAGATCGGACTATTCGGCCACGGCTGGGCTAATTCTTCGCATTGCAAATCGTAGTCCGCCCCGTGTGGGGCGGATGATCCGATGTTTCGCGGAAATGTCGGCGATTCAAAATCATCCGACCCACAAGGGCACAATGGGTCGGACGACAGACAACGCAGTTTCAAGAATTAGCCAAGCGTGGCAAGCACTCAGCCGATCTTCTTGACTGCCTCGCGAACCGCCTTCAGGCTGAGTTCGATATCGGCGATTGGGTTCTGCGGATTTTCTTCGTACTCCAGCGACAGTGCGTACTTGTAGTCGAGTTTCTTGAGTGCCTTGAGGCAGTCGAGCAATCGCAGGTCACCTTCGCCAAGTACGGTAAACTTCTTGCCGCCATCTGGCAGATTCTTCACGTCTTTCAGATGCACCCCGAAGACTCGCTTGCCGAGCTTCTCAATGACCTCAACGGGATCTTCATCGCTGCGGAGGTAGTGGCCGGTGTCGACGCAGGCGCCAATCTTCGGATGTCGATCTTTGACCCACGTTTGCACGTCGGTGACTTTGTCGTAACTGGCCTTCGGACCGTGATTGTGAATCGCGATAGCGATGTCGTATTCGGCGACCAGCTTGTCGAGCAGATCGAACGTGGTCTTGTCTTTCTTCGGGTCCGCACTGATCGACATGACGCCCATCGCCTTGGCGAAGTCAAACGCCTTACGAGCGGCACCTTCATTGTCGTTGAAGCCCTCGACACCAAACGCCAGCAGCGTGATGCCCGCCTCTTTCAGCAGAGCCTTTGTCGCTTCAATCTTCTCGGGGGCAGTGTCCATGGGAATGTGATTGCGAAACGATTCCCAGTACTTCAGCCCGAGTTTCTGCGAATGCTGCAACGCCGTCTGTGCATCGAAGCCGCGCAGCGAGTAACTCTGAATGCTCATCTTGAACCCGCCATAGGGATCGGGATCTGCCGCAAAACCGACGATCGGGGACAGCGCTGCGGCACCAGCGGCGGCAGCCGTCCATTGCAGAAATTCACGACGAGATCCAAGTGATTGAACAAAGTGATTCATGGCGAAGGCTCCAAGTCTGAAAGAAATCTCGATGGAAATCACAATCCGCCTCAAGACGGCTGCGATGCGGGCGGGAGTATAGCCGCCGGGCGGTTGGGCGTGCCAACTGTGAACTAAGGCAGAATCATGCAGGGCAGAATCATGGAAGATAGATGGTCTTGGTTGTTGGCTTCATCATTCTGCCCTCGCATGATTCTGCCAGGATTTTCTGAGAGCGTTCGCCAGCGTTCGCCCTTGGCTTGCGAGTCGGGTTCGTGTATTTCGAGGGAAAACCGCGCAATGCTGCAAAATCGGCGAGGACGGATTGCCGTCGCTGCCGATTTAACCTGTGCTCGGATGCGACAGCCACTACGACCTGATCGACGCAGATCGCACCTCGTCGAGGTCAACTCACTTCGCGTGAAATATGCGGTTCAGCTTTCGAGTTCCCAGCCTCAAAATGGGAATCGCCAAATTCTCGTCAGTAATTCGGACGGAGGTGCCTAATCAAACCGCGTGGGCTGAAACCAGCTTGAGTACGTGCTTAAGCACGACTCGGTTTTCGCCCGTCTCGCACAGCGACTCCACCGTCGCAATTCCGCACGAGAAGAGGCTCATTGACCGCGGCTGTCGCAAGACTGACCGCGGTTTTTTAATTTCTGGTGAACCGCTTCTTTAATGCAAAGACGCAAAGGTGCAAAGTCGCAAAGAAATAACGAACTTACTCAGCCAGTGATGTTGTCCGCGCGCGAATGCGAAGGCTTTTTTCATCAACAACTTCTTTTTCTTTGCATCTTTGCGTTGAAATCCTGCGTTCCTACTTTCCGCTCAACCGTTTCTCGATGGCTTTGATCATGGCTCCGCATTCACTGCGGGCGGCGGCGAAATCTTTCGCATTGAGGTTTGAGCCTTTGAGATAATTCAGCACGATCGCTTCTGCGACGGCGACCTCACGGCAGACCTCGGGGACTTCGGAGGCGAATTCGACAGGGATGGTCGACACGCCATTGCGATCGCCGTGCAACAATTCGCCGGGATAAACCGTGATCCCGCCCACCGTGACCGGCACATTCTGCGAGATCATGTGGCAGTATCCGTGAGCACAAATCGTCCCGTTCGTGAATGCGGGAAAGTCGAGTGCTTCGACCTGATCCAGATCGCGGCCGGTCCCCGACGTGATCAAGCCGGCCGCTCCAAATGCCTTGTAGGTCGAACACATCACCTCACCGAAGGTTGCCGATGCGCAGGGGACATCCAGGTCTTGAAACACAACCACGGGCGGACCGGGAAACTCGGCGAACGCCTCAATCTGCTGAGCAATGCCAGCGTAGACGTCCCCTCCTCGCGGCGGCGACATGCTGCGGAAGGTCGTGGTCAGTGCATAGCCGACCATCGGCGGGAGTTTGGGAAAACACGACATGATGCTGCCGTTCATATAGCCGAAGTTACGCGGCCGACGGTTCCACAGTTCGACTGCATTCGCGATCGTGGGAGTGTCGTACTGAGCCAGTTGCTTCAAAACTTCTGCCGAAACTCCAGGATATTTCGCCATGAGTTGCCTTTCGTGGTGAGTGATGCTGTCTCGCCGCCGCGGTTCGCGAATATTGCGGGATGGCGACTATAGCCCAATCACCACGCGGCATCAAAAGCGGCGAGCTTGTGAGTTGGACGGCCAGTCCCTCACAATTGGTTTGTGCGTCCTTCGGTCCTTTTAGTCCCTTAATTGATGGGACAAAAAGGGACTCAAAAGACCGAAGGAGGATCGCAAACATCAACCTCAGTCCCGAAATTGACGAGTCATTGACTGCCAAACAACAGAGAGAGAGTCATCATGCCCGCAACGACTTCCGCCACACGACGCACCGTCCGTTACAGCACGTTGTCGGACGTCGTTCATGATGCCGAGCAATTGATTGGGAACCATCACACCGTCGGAAATTGGTCCTTTGGCCAGATTTGCCAGCATTTGGCCAAGTCGATGAATGCGTCAATCGACGGGTTTGGGTTTCAAGCACCATGGATTGCTCGATGGATCATCGCACCGCTGATCAAAAATTCGTTGCTCATCAAGCCGATGAAGCCCGGATTCAAACTTCCAGCGAAAGGCAAGGCGCTGTTGCCGGACGAGCAAGTTTCGGCGGCCGCGGGAATGCAGCAGTTGCGAGCCGCCATTGATCGGTTGGCTCACGAAACGCCGACTGCTACCCACCCACTTTTGGGGAAAATGGCTTCGGAAGAGGTTGGGCAGTTGCATCTGCGGCATTGCGAATTGCACATGAGCTTCATTGTTCCGAACTCCAACGGAGAGAAGATGTAGCGCGGCGAAGCCGCAAATCCGAAAACCAAAGAACCAAATCCGAAAGAAACACAACGCCCGAAATCCGAACGGCTACTTGCCGCGACTGAGGAT
>JAYVSP010000432.1:0-9401 GCA_043775215.1 Planctomyces sp.
GAGATTTGAGATTTGAGATTTGAGTTTTATTTGCATCGGACATTCACAACACTTCGCTTTTTTCGGCGGAGGAGGACTTTATGCACGACGAGCATACGCACGAGCATCCCAAGTACGCGGTCATTTTTGGCGTGTTGTGTGGCTTCACCATGCTTTCGATTTTGGCTGACGTCGTGCATTTATCGCAGGCGGTCAAGATCGTTGCGGTGCTGTCAGTTGCCACGTGTAAGGCGCTGTGCGTGATGGCTTGGTTCATGCACTTGAAGTTCGAGCGGGGTTGGAAGTACGTGCTGCTTGCTCCCACGACCATCTTGGCACTGGGTCTGCCGCTGGCGTTGCTGCCGGACATCGGCGAGCACTACTACACGCAAGAAGTTCCCCAACTCGATGACTACGCCGAACATGAAGCTCGCAGTGCGGCGCATCACGATGCCGTGCCACATGACGCGGCCGCCGTGGAGAAGTGATCTCGGTCGCAGCACGGAAGGGGTTGGGAGTCTTTCTACGGCTCGCCGATCTCGCGCGTGTCAGCGGCGTGCGGAGCGACTCGGAGAGCCTGTGAAGGAATTGAGCCGCGACCGTCAGGGAGCGTCATAAGTCCTTGTCCGTCACACTCCCTGACGGTCGCGGCTCGAAAGATTCACGGGTGCGGAGCGGCGCACCACAATATAGGGCAGCCATGATCGCCATCCGAGTCGACGACCTGTCTCATGCCTATGGCGAGCGGCGAGCACTCGACGGCGTAACGTTTGAGATTCAGCGCGGTGCGATTTTCGGACTTCTTGGCCCGAATGGCGGTGGCAAGACGACGCTGTTTCGAGTGCTCTCGACGCTGTTGCCGGTGCAATCCGGCCGCGTCAGTGTGTTGGACTGCGACATCGTCGCGAACTCGGCGGCAATTCGGCGGCGGATCGGCGTCACGTTTCAATCGCCGAGCCTGGATCGACGTCTGACCGTGCGGGAAAACTTGGTCCATCAAGGGCATCTTTACGGACTGCGTGGTCGAGCATTGTCCGATCGGATTGCAGATCGGCTCGCGCGGTTGGGACTGAGCGACCGCATGCACGCGCGTGTCGATTCACTGTCCGGCGGTTTGCAGCGGCGTGCGGAGATCGCCAAAGGAATGTTGCACGATCCGGAATTACTGTTGCTCGATGAGCCGAGCACAGGACTTGATCCCGGAGCGCGGCACGATCTGTGGCGCTATTTGCAACAGCTTCGGGACGAGGCGGGTGTGACGATCGTTGTCACCACGCACCTGATGGATGAAGCGGAGAAGTGCGACCGGCTGGGATTGCTCGATCAAGGCCGGCTGATCGCGTTGGGAAGTCCGGCCGAACTGCGTGCCGAGATTGGTGGCGATTGTCTGACGATCGTCTCGCCGGAGCCGGCTGTGTTATCGCATCGCATCCGCGAGCGGTTCGGCATCGAGCCACGATCGCTCGGCGGCACGTTGCGGATCGAACGCGCACGCGGTCATGAGTTTCTGCACGAATTGGTCGACGCGTTTCCCGACGACATCACGTCGGTGTCGTTGGGCAAGCCGTCGCTGGAAGATGTCTTCATCACGAAGACAGGACATCGGTTTTGGGAAGATTCGTAGGATCGTGCCGGAGTCAGTTGGTTCACCGGAGCGAAGGGGTCGGGAGTCTTTTTCAGGTCGGCGTTACTCGCCTTCGTAGGTTATTTGGCAACATCGCCGACCTGAAAAAGACTCCCGACCCCTTGGGCCTCGGTGCCAGGTCGGTTTCCAGAAATCTCAAAGACATCTTCACCGAGTTCTTCGCGGTCCTTCTCTCTGTCTCCTGACTCTCGCCCGCGGCCCGACTAGAATCCGTCGCCTTTGACACTGCCCCGCTGGGAGCCGCAATGACACCGCGTCGAATTCTCGTGACCGCCGCTCTGCCGTACGCGAACGGCCACATCCACATCGGCCACTTGGTCGAGTACATCCAGACGGACATTTGGGTCCGTTTTCAGAAGCTGCGCGGGAATCGCTGCATCTTCATTTGTGCCGACGACACGCACGGCACGGCCATCATGATCCGCGCTCGGCAGGAAGGGCGTTCGGAAGAAGCACTCATCGCCGATATGCGCGACGCTCACATCCGCGACTTTGCCGGGTTCGATATCGAGTTCGACAACTATGGCAGCACCAACTCGCCTGAGAACCGCAAGTTGTGCCATGAGATTTGGGCCGCGCTTCGCAACGGAGGTTACATAGCGGAACAAGCCGTGACGCAGTTGTACGATCCGCAAGAAGGCACATTCTTGGCGGATCGATTCGTGAAGGGGACATGTCCACGTTGCGGAGCCGAAGACCAATTTGGAGACGGCTGCGAGAAGTGTGGCTGCGCTTACACAGCCGCTGAACTGGTCAATCCGCGCAGCACGTTCTCGGGTGCCACTCCGGAATTCAGGACTGCGGATCACCTGTTCATACAGATCGAAAAACTGCACAGCTTTCTTGAGGAGTGGACTCAGTCTGGCGAGCACCTTCAGCCAGAGGTCGCCAACTACCTTAAAGCACAGTTTCTTGGTGAGCCGTTACGAAACTGGGACGTCTCGCGACCAGAACCTTATTTTGGTTTCGAGATTCCAGACAGCCCCGGCAACTTTTGGTTCGTCTGGTTCGACGCGCCGATTGGCTACATGGCCTCGACGATGGAATGGTGCCGGAAGAACGGCGAGCGTTTCGACGATTGGTGGCAGTTGGAGAAATCTAAAACCTCAGATTTGAAATCTGAGATTCACCACTTCATCGGAAAAGACATCAAGTATTTTCACACGTTATTCTGGCCAGCCATGCTCAAGGCGGCGGGTTACAACTTGCCTGCCAAGGTCCACATTCATGGCTTCTTGACCGTCGGTGGCGAGAAGATGTCGAAGCGAAATGGGACATTCGTGCAAGCCACGACGTATCTCAAGCATCTCGATCCGGCCTACGTGCGTTACTACTACGCGTCAAAACTCGGTCCTCACGAAAATGATCTCGATCTGAACCTCGACGAGTTCGTGGACAAGGTGAATTCGGATCTGGTCGGCAAGGTGGTGAATATCGCCAGTCGGACGGCGAAGTTCATCAGCGGGCAAACGCTGAGCGATCCGTATCCCGCCGACGAGGGTCTGTTCCTGTTCGCGGCCGTGCGGGGCGAAGAAATCGCGGAGGCTTACGAGCGCGGCGACTACAACGGCGTCATGCGGTCGGTCATGGAACTCTGCGATCGCGCGAACCGGTACCTCGAAACGAACCCACCCTGGATGCTCTTAAAGCAACCCGATCAACAAGACCGAGTGCGGCAAGTTTGCTCGGTGGCGTTGAATTTGTTCCGACAGATCGTCGTGTATCTGACGCCGGTGCTGCCGCAGCTCGCTCGCCAAACCGGCGAGCTGCTTGGCACGCCGATCTCGCGCTGGGAGGATGCCGCCACGCCGCTGGCCGGCACTCCCGTCGCTCCCTTTCAACACATGCTCAAACGCATTGACCCGAAACAGGTGCAAGCAATGATCGAAGACAGCAAGACCCCCGATACGTCCGCTCAGGCTTCGGAATCCTCGGCGAGCGGGGGGCATCAGCCCGCTGATACGTCCGTCAAACCACCGGCGTTCTCCTCCCGAGTCACTCTCGCCGTCGCCCCACAATCTATCAACACAATCTCGCATCAGGAGGTTGACGCCCCCGGCTCGCCGGACGCATCCGCTTCGCAACCGGCCGACGGCCCCGAAGCGTTGGAGAAAGAACCACTCGTCGCCGACCTTTGCACGATCGACGATTTCACGAAAGTTGATCTCCGCGTCGCGCGAGTTGTCTCTGCATCGCATGTCGAGGGAGCCGATAAGCTCGTCCAACTGACGCTGAGCCTTGGCGGCGACATCCGCCGAAACGTCTTCGCCGGGATCAAGAGCGCCTACACTCCGGAACAACTTGTCGGCCGGCTGGTCATCGTGGTCGCCAACCTGCAACCGCGCAAAATGCGTTTCGGAGTCAGCGAAGGCATGGTCTGTGCGGCGGGCGGAGGGGGCCAAGAAATCTATTTACTCGCTCCCGACTGCGGCGCGGTGCCGGGCCAACGCGTGCATTGAACGCCAATGGATGGATCACGCGGTCTGGACTTCGCCGCTCGTTCGCGGCACCTTTCAGCGGCAATTCGGTCGGAAACATGCGAGGTGAAATCGTGATCAAGAAACGGTACCCCCTGTCGCAGGCCATGCAGCAGTTGGACGCCATCGTTGACGAACTCGCCGATGCACAAACAGTCGAATTAACCTTGAGCGGCAAAACAATCGCGGTGGTGATGTCTGTCGAAAAGTATCAGCAACTCACGGAACCGCCGCGCGGATTCTGGGAGGCACTGACAACCTTTCGTCAAAAACACAACTTGAAAGCACTGGACGTCTCGCCGGAGGAGGTCTGGGGCGGCGGCACACGTGATCGATCTTCGGGGCGCGAGGTGGAACTGTGAGTCTTCGCTTCCTCCTCGACACGAATGTCATTTCCGAGCCAACTCGTCCGACTCCCAATCCGGGGATCATCGAACGATTGCAAGTCCACCAAGGCGACATCGCGATCTCGACCGTTGTTTGGCACGAGTTACTCTTCGGCTGTCGTCGTCTGCCTGCATCTCGTAAGCGACGCGTCCTAGAGAAATACTTAAGCGATGTTGTCTTGGCGTCGATTCCGATTCTTTCTTACGACACCGCTGCCGCCGATTGGCACGCCACCGAACGAGCACGGCTGGAGAGGCTCGGCCAGAAACCGCCATTCGCCGACACGCAAATCGCGGCCGTCGCGGTCGCTCACGGCCTGACCGTCGTGACCGTGAATCTGGCTGATTTCGCTGCGTTTCAGGGACTCAAGATCGAAGACTGGCGTTCGTAAGCAAGGAGGCAAACATGACTCGGCGAGAAATGGTCTTTCAGGGACTGCTGGCCATCGGCGTGGTGGTGGGAATCGTCGTCGGTAATTTTGTGTTGCACCGTTGGGTGCTCGGCAACGCCGCCTCGCGCGAAGCGGATGCTGGCACGACACCGAACTCTGTCGCTGAGGTTCCGTCAATCGAGTTGCTGTCGCAAGACGAACTGGATGATCCAGAGTTTGCTCCTCGGAAGCGAGTTGTCTCCCCGGAAGACGCCGCTCGCGTTGCAGCCGTGCGTCGCCAGCGGCTAATGACGCTAATCGCGGAAAAGTTGCCAAACGCTTCACCTGAGCATCGAAATGCGTGGCTCGACCGATTGCAAGACGTCGAGCTGGATGTCGCGGCCGATATCTTGGAACTGCGTCAGCAACTCGGTCCCTTGGATGCCGCCCCGTGAATTGGATCAGGCACCTCAACGTTGTAGGACGGGCATTCCTGCCTGTCGATGACTGACGACGGGCAGGAGTGCCCGTCCTACAAAAACGCGGTGCCTGACCCCTCGCTCGGTACGACAACTCGTGCCGTTCGTTTAATATCTCCCTTCAGTTTTGTTGCCGAGAATCTTGTTGTTGAAAGAGGAGTGGATCATGCGATCGTGGTTTCGTCTGGAGTCCTGGTTCTGCCTGTTGGCCAGCATTTGTTGTTCGATTTTGATCGGCTGCGGGAAGGACACGTCCACGCCGCCGGCGGCGACGCCCGGCGCCGGTGCCACGTCAAGTTCGAGCACCGCTGCACCGTCAAAGTCCGAGCCGAATGATTCCGTCGGTGACCCGAAAGCCGAACCGACAAAGCCCGAAGAAAACTCGGCTGCAAAACCGAAGTCGGCGACGGATGATGCCGACGCCAAGAAGTCGGTCGAGGTCTTCCTCGGTTCGCCGGAGTTGACAGCCGGCATTCCCGGCGATGGCGCGCTCACGATCGATCAGATTCAAGCGTGGCTGGAGAATCCGCAAAACCACGTCCCGCTCGAAATCGTTTTGCCACTCGGGTTGGCGGTCGGGTCCAGCCAAGTTCAGGGGATTGCCGACAACTTGATGACGCGCGCGAAGATTGAACTCGGCCGGCAGCTTTACTTTGACACGCGACTTTCGGCCGACAACAAGATTTCGTGTGCGAGCTGCCATCATCCAGACGAGGGCTTCGCGAAGCACACGCAGTTCGGTGTCGGCATCAACGGACAAATGGGCGGACGAAACTCGCCGATCAGTTACAACCGCATCCTCAGTGGAGCCCAGTTCTGGGACGGCCGAGCGGCCTCGCTGGAAGAGCAGGCCGTCGGCCCAATGGCCAACCCGATTGAAATGGGTAACACCCACGAAAAAGTGGTGGACTCGGTCAAAGGGATTCCCGGCTATGCGATGCAGCTCAAAGTCATTTTCGGCAATGAAGGAGCGACGATCGACAACATTGGCCGCGCAATCGCGACGTTTGAACGAGCTCTCGTCACCGGCCCGTCGCCGTTCGACTACCGCGAAGTCTTGCGGCCGTTCTTAGCCATGAAACCCGATGATCTGGAATCGCTGAAGGACGACGACGCGGAACTGTTCGCTCAGTATCAAGCCGCGAAGGCGGCGAGCGACGCGAACCCAATGTCCGCCAGCGCGATCCGTGGCCGAGACCTGTTCTTCAGCGAGAAAGTCGGCTGCACCGCCTGCCACGTGGGCGCGAACCTGGCCGACGAAAAGTATCACAACCTCGGTGTCGGCTTCGGCGAGGACATCGAGAAGCCAGACCTCGGCCGCTACGAAGTCACGAAAGATGAGAAAGACAAGGGAGCCTTCAAGACTCCCACGATCCGCAACGTCGCCCTCTCCGCCCCGTACATGCACGACGGCAGCCAAAAGACGCTGGAAGAAGTGGTCGAGCACTACGCCAAGGGTGGCACGCCGAATGAGTGGCTCAGCAACAAGATCAAGAAAATTGACCTCACGCCGGAAAACAAAGCCGACCTCGTCGAATTCATGAAAGCCTGCACCGGCGAGTTCCCAAAAGTCGAACGCGGCCGTTTGCCAGAATAAATGCTGCCAAGCGAGCCGCGTGAAGTTGGAAGACCAAAGCAGTTGAAATTACATCTCAACATCGTCGGAAAAGCTTTTCATGGTTCACCTTCAGGTTTGAGAGTCCAAGTAATCTGAAGCCCCCAATTGGGCAAGAGAACGCCATTGTAGTAGCGTCGGAGCGATTGTAAACCAAGAGCTTCCTCCGCTTGGCCTGGTTCCAATTTACTTTTCGTCCCCCGCTCTGTCAAAAAAACACTCAACTTTGGGGAATGATGGATTGTGACATCGAATCCTTTGACGAACCGATTGAAACGAATGCTGTGTGATGGCCCTTCAATCGAATGAACAAATGGACGAATTCTGCTTGTTTTTCGCCGGATCTGAGAGATTTTCCCTCCAGGAAGAGGGAAATCGTAACTCATCGTGTTCCGTTGAAATTCGCCAAGGCGATTCTTGCGATCTACTTCCAAAACCAATAATTCAAAATCCTTTACGTCGTTCGGATGCTCACAGCAATATCTACAGGGGACTTCGGCTGATGGTCCAGGTTGAACTTCAAATCGTACTTCATCTCTAATTTGAATTCGTCCGTCGTCCCGCAGCTCAATTCGAATATCAACCCAGTAATTGAGGAGATAATAGGATTTTTCTTGCGGGAAAAAGTCATCGCTGATCTTCTTCTGCACCTCATCGTGAATTCCGGGGAGTTTTGTCTCAAAGAGCACTCGAGCCAATCGTTCCCACGCCGCCCATTTCGCCTGCGTGATGAAATCTTCGCCTAAAACGACGGACTCCATCTCTTCTCGTATCATTTTTCTTGTCTCGGTCACGTAAGCCACCTCCTTCAGTGAAGTGCGGACCGAGACCTGAAAACTTTCATCTTGTACGACTGACTTGAAGATATCGAGAAATACCCGCCCCTTGGCAATGACGGCAAAAAACACGCCTCCAACAATCAAATATCCGAGTGATTCGAATTTCTTCAAGAGCCACGGCATCTCCGGTGCCCATGTTTGTTGCAGGCCTTTGGTCCAATCCAATTCTGGGACCGCCATGAGAAAAAAGCCGAGCAAGACAACACAAATAATCCAATGTCTTACCAAACTCTTGACGAGACCGACGATTTCGAGTCCAACGCCTTGAATCATTCGGACGAATGCCGAGTCACGCCATTTGCACATGGTTACATCTCCAAAATCGATGGACCGTTACAGAAGTACTCTATCCGGCAAATTCCATTTTGCCCAACGCATCAAACAGAGTGAGGTGTCCTGATATGAGACTTGCTACCGGCACAACGCTCATTCGCAACGGCCAGATTGTTGATGGCACTGGAGGCACGCCGATTCCGGGCGGGACGGTCGTGATCGAAGATGGTCGCATCACGTTTGTCGGACGCGAGCAAAACGCACCGCTGCTCTCGCGCGAGGCGACGATCATTGACGCTCGCGGCGGGACGATCATGCCGGGTCTCGTCGAGGCACACTTTCATCCGACATACTTCAACGTTGCGGCGTTGGAAGACCTCGACATCAAATACCCGGTCGAATATGTCACGCTGCTGGCGGCGGCGAACGCCAAGCTGGCGCTGGAGTGCGGGTACACGGCGGCTCGCAGTGGCGGTAGCTTGTTCAACATCGACGTCTGGCTGAAGAAAGCGATCGAGATCGACCTCTGCCTCGGCCCGCGTTTGGCGTCGAGCGGTCGAGAGATCTGTGGCGTCGGTGGATTGATGGACTGGAACCCCGACTTTCGCAAGATCGGCATGGAGGGCCTGATCCTGCTAGTCAACGGTGCCGAGGAGGCTCGCGCCGCCGTTCGCAAGCTGGTCAAGGACGGCGTCGAGTGGATCAAGACGTATCCGACCGGCGACGCGGCCGCACCCGACACCAACGATCATCACACGCTCTGCATGACGTTCGAGGAAATGCACGCGGTGGTTGCGATGGCTCATAACCACGGCAAGAAAGTGACCGGCCACTGCCGAGCCACCGAGGGGATCAAGAACGCTCTTCGCGCGGGCTACGATGCGATCGAACATGGCACATTCATGGACGACGAGGCGTTGGACTTGCTGCTGCAACGCGACGTCCCGTGCGTCCCCGCGCTGTACTTTGAGTTGGCCAGCATCAAACACGGCCCGGAGTTCGGCATGCCTCAAGCAGTGATTGACGGCCACCAAGAAACGCTGGAAGGCGGTGCCGAAAGTGCGCGACGCATTCTCAAAGCCGGCGGCCGGCTGGGTATGGGCGGCGATTACGGCTTCGCCTGGAATCCGCACGGAGACTATGCCAAAGAGCTGTCGTTCTTCGTCGATTACGTCGGCCTCGATCCACTGACTGTCATCACCTGCGCGACCAAAACCGGCGCGGAAATCATGGGCCGAGCCGACGAGTTCGGCACGCTCGAAACGGGAAAGCTCGGCGATGTGCTCGTGGTCGACGGCGACGTCGTGAAGAACATCGCGCTGCTGCAAGACCGCTCA
>JAYVSP010000433.1:0-7304 GCA_043775215.1 Planctomyces sp.
TGTCGAGCGCCCGCCCTCGCTGGCGCTTCGGGTTAGTGTGGGCCGCCAGGATTTGTGGGCACACCCCTTGAGTTCGCGAATCATCTTGTCGCGATTGCAACAGACCGGTTTCTGAACATCAAGCGCGGCGCAATTCGTCGTAATTGTGGGGCGGGATCAGGCGGTCGATGGTCGGTATTCTTCAAGGAATTCACGTTGTCGAAGAGGGACTGACCAACTGACCTCTTTTTCACAGGCAGCCAACGACGCTGGTTGATTACACTCACGTTCTCGGAGAACCACAACAGCCTTCCGCGCGGATGTGAGTTCCGCAGATCTGTTTTCAAAGGGAGTGAATCATGCCGATTTCAATGATGAGCATTGATCGAATCACGGAAGAGGAGCTTCGGAAAGACCCGGAAGCGTTGCAAGATTTTTATCGTCGTGGCCGTTTCTTTCGATCGGATATTCGGCGGCTCACGGACGAGCAGTTGATCGAGAAGTTGCGGGAGTTTGGACTCCCCTGGGACCGCGATGGGTTTTGCCGTCACGCGCAACCGTTCTATTCCGCTGCGGCGATGGCCCGGCAAATCAAGAACTTGGGTAATATCACACTTCCGGATGGGATGTGCGCGGACTGGCCGTGGATGACCTTCGCGATCTTGTGGGAACGCTGGCTGCCCGAACGCCCCTGTTTCGAGATGCTCGACGACTGGATGCAACAGGGCTACGAACTGCAACAGCAGGAAGACGGAGCCGTGCCAGCCTGTGAAATCTGGTGGCGGGTGTGGAAAGCACTGCGGCGAATCTTCGCGGAAACAACGGTGACCACCGTCGATGACATGGATAACGCCTTCGGTGGCACGCAGTCCGTGTTTAACTGGATGCAGGATTTTGAACTCGAACTCGGCAACGCCAGCCGCTGTGATTTGCGAATCTGTCACCAGCGGATCGAGTTCTGCGAGGCCATGATCCCGCGAGTGGCGGAGCGCTCCGAGTTGACCGTCCAAAACTTTCGCCGAGCCATTGCCGAATCGCAGGCCCTGCTCGGCAATATCCCACTCGCCGAGCAACTGTATGAAGGCTGGCTGGCCGCCGATCCGCAATGGGGCTGGGGATGGATTGGTTGGTCGGATTTGTTCGGCACGATCAATCCCGTTCTCGAAGACCTGGCCAAGGCGGAGTCCCTCCTGCATCGTGGGCTGGACGTGCCGGATGTGAATGACCGCGATGAAATCCTGGAACGACTCGCGTTGCTCTGCGAAGACACCGGCCGAGCATCCGAGGCGGAAGAATTTCACCGACAGTCCGAAGCCGAAGCGAATCGAGCGTGGGAGCAAAAGCGTCACAAGTTCAGTAACGCCTTGGAACGCATGGAGTCGAATTCCAGCCGGAATGAATTCACTTCTCGGGAGACTCACGTCCCCCGCTCGCCGCTGGAATTGCCGGAGTCGGATTTCAGCCTGGATGACGGCGGGACTCGAATTGCCGACACCGCGCGATTGACGTCGCACAAAATCGGACGCAATGACCCGTGCTTCTGTGGCAGCGGCAAGAAGTTCAAAAAATGCTGCGGCAAAGTGACGTGAAGACATAACGCTCCACGCATGGGTCTGCCTCAGACCTGCACATCACAAGACCACAAACTTGGAACACTCATTGGCACTCATCAACGCTGATGACGCGAAGTGCTCGATTTGATGAGCGAAGATGAGTGCCGATGAGTGTTCCCAAAAACTTGACTCAAAGCGTCAAGTTTCAAAGTCAAAGAGGTCTATGCAGGCTCACACGAATTTCTTCCAAGCCAAATAGGCTGCCAGAAAGAGATGCCCGTCTGGAAACGGCGGATGCAACTCGACCGATCGCGCTTCGATGCGGTGCCTTTCTCCTTGTCGCTCGCACACGAGGTCTAATCCGAACTCATCTCGCTCAGGCCATTCCAGACCCACGATGTCGACTTCTTCGCCGATCACTTTGGCTCGAAACGGAAAGACCAGTTCGTCCCCAATCATGGTCAGTAAGCCGGTGTGCTGCTCGTACTCGTTATAGCAATCGACTGTCACCTCCTCCATCGCCTCGCGAACGAGTGCTTCATCCAGCCCAGCCATCCATGATTGACCTGTGGAGCGATTTGATTTCTTGGCCATGAGGCCATTCTCCTTTCCGAGTTCCAAGCCGTTTCAGCCCGGGACTTCTTTGTGGCGTTCTTTGCGTTCACGAGCGCGTTCGGCAGTCTTTGCGGCATACTTCTCGGCCTTCGCCGCGAGTTTCGCTTTGCGAGCTTCAAACTCCGGTGCCGCGGAGAGCTGCACGAAATGTCGTGAATAAGCCGCTTCCAAATTCGGCTCGCCGCTCTTGGAGAACCGCAACACGATCCGTTGTCGCCCGCGGCCCCATTTGTGGTAAACGATCTGCGACGGAATCAAATTCAAGTCGTGCGTATGAAACCTTAACAGCCGCAACAGCCGGTTCAGCTTGCTGAGGTTGCCCACGACGACTCGTTCCAAATACGGAATCCGCCCCATTCGCCAATCCTCATACTGCTGCGGAGTGATCCGCTGCGTGTGCAACAACAGGTCCACCGGAGCCACGAAATCGCGAGTCTTCAACAGCTCCTCCACCGCCCGCACCACGACGGGATAAAGCTGATCCTTTCGGTAATTCGCCACCGTGAGTTGTTTCATCAGATCGCCCAAAGTAGCCGTCATCGCTCCGCGTGACGAGCCTTCTGTTTGAACGGCAGCAAGTCGCCGTGCTCGGCATCGGCGGGCAGGCACTTTTCCGGGTCGCGTTTGACGGAGACGTATCGCTCGAAGAGTGCAGCGTCGATCTGGCGGCGAAGTTCGCGAACGGACCAACGCTCGCGGACGGACATTTGCATGTAGAAGTAACGCTGAGCGGGACGGTCAACCGCGCCGACAATCATGGTCAGATGTGTCCAAGAAAGTGCCGTGATGGCCCGGCGAAATTCCTCGTGGTTGATTTGTGGGGGCGCTGCCCCCACAAATCCATGCGTGAATTCAGCAGCAGTCGAAACTGCCTTGAGTTGTCCTTCTCCAGACGAGCGAATCAATTGTGGGGGCGCTGCCCCGACTTTTGTCTGGTCGCCGAGTGACTCCCGCTCGGACACTGGTTTCGACGCGGAATTCAGCAGCCAATCATCGGTTTCCTGACACGCCCTGAAGAACTTTCGCGTTCGGAACAGGTTCTCTTTTGTCAGTCCTGTCATATCCGGAAACGCCAAACGCAAATCCTTGGCCAGTTGTTCGACGACGGCGTCGCCCCAGTGGGCGGTCTCTTGTTGCTGGACGATCACGCGGCCGATGTTCCAGTAGAGGCAGACCAGCTCGCGATTGACGGTGGCCAGCGCGCGGCGACGCGAGTCGGCGATGAGCTGCTTCATGTCGGACAGAATCTGCCCGTAGCTCGACTGGTCGGCGACGGTCGCGGCGACCAGTGGCTTTGATCGCGCGGACTTCTTGACGGTTTTTTGTTGGACCATGAATTCAATTCCTCCCGTCAAGGCTCGACGAACCTGGAGTCCGTTCCACAATCAGGTCCGGTTGAGCGGCGTCTTTCATGGCAATTAGCGATGTGTTGCGTTGTGAACTGCGGTCTTCTTATGAAATTTCGGCATTTCAGGACACGAACTGCGGAACTGCAAGCGACGGCGCGCAATAAGGCGCGAGGTACGGATAGGCCGGGGTCGGGCAGGAGTGCCCAACCTACGGTGCATCTCAGCGCGTGACGAAGGGCGGGTAATCGCGAATCTCGCCGGTGATGCGGCGGGCGAGCAGGCGGGTTTGGATTTCGAGGATGCGGCGGTAGGTGACTCGGTAGCCGAAGAGCGGATGAGTCACCAGCGTATCCATGCGTTGTTCATAGGCGCGGTAGAACGCCTTGCGGCCGTCGGGGGTGAGGGCGACCGCTTGGCCGGTGCGGATGAAGTCTCGCGAAGTGATCATGCGCGTGTTGATCGCCGAGAGGACGGCCGAGTCGGCGATGAGCGGACGGAACGGTTCCATCAAATCCAGGGCGAGTGCTGGTCGGCCGTAGCGCGGTTGGTGGTAGAAGCCGAGGTACGGATCGAACCCAACAGCATGACAGACGATCGACAAGTCTTTCGACAACATGCTGTAGGCCAGCGAGAGCAGTGCATTGACGGGGTCTCGCGGCGGTCGGCGATTGCGGTTGGTGAAGTCGAAGCGGAACGGATTGGCTCGAGTTGAGGGTTGAGAGTTGAGGGTTGAAGGCAAAGACAGCGGATCGTCATCGCTCATCACGGAGTGATCTGGGGTGAGGTCTTCGTCGCGGTCCACTTTGAGCATTCCGGCAAAGTGTTCGAAGTACATTCGCGCGGCGTTACCTTCAATACCGAGTAGTTGCGGAAGTGAGTCCGCTCGTTCGGCGTCGTTTTGAAATTCCATCATCAGCGCGAGGGAGTGCCTCGGCGGTTCGATGTGATTTCGCAGCAGCATCGTGCGTTGGTTCCGGATCTTGCCGGAGACCAGTTGCCGAGCCAGCGACAGGCAGAACCACTCGCGATCGGCGTGTCGGAATTGTTCGCGGCGCAGAAAAATATTCTTGATGCCGATGCCTTGCGTGACACCATAGAACCAGCCGCCCATTGAAAAATAGCTGATGGGAATCTCGGCGGCACAGAGCGACTGAATCGCCTGCGTGCTGATTTGGATGTTGCCGAAGATGTTGAGTTGGCTGATGTCATTCATGCGGACTTCGCTGACCTTCTTGTCGCGGTCGTGAACTTGCAGCACTTCGCCCGACTTGCCCACACGGAAGCCTTGCGAGTTGAGGTACAGCGGCTTGAGATCATCTCGCGCCGGCACCAGCTTGCGGACTTCGATGTTTGAGAGATCGCGTTTTGGAAACGTGATCCGCTGCGGCTCTTCAATGTCGAACAGCGTCCGTTGCCGCTGAATTTGTTGGTCGCCGATTTCGATGCAGACTCGCGTTTCGTCCGGCAGGCAGATGCCGACCAGCGAGCACCTCGCGCACTTCGGGCTATCGACCAGTGGCGGTGGGATCGGGCCGAACGCGGCCTCGCGAGCTTGCTTCAACGCATTCAGCGTGAAGGCGATCAACTCGTCATCCAGCGGCACACGCACGCGCTGCTTGGTGGCGACGTAATAGATGACTCCCTCTTCGCAGCGATAGCCGTTCTCTCGCAGAACCAGACCTTGAGCCGCCAACTGCACGCGGTCGGTGTCCCAGGCGGACAGTTCTCCCTTGTCATTGTCTTGGCGTGGCCTGCCGATCTTGTAGTCCACCGGCACGACGAGATCGCCTTCGCCTTCGATCAAATCCAGCTTCGCAATCAACCGATGCGTGTCGCTGGCCAACTGCACCGACCGCGAGTGAATTTTTTCGTTGGTCGCGATCAAGTCTTCGGCCGCCGGAAGAGCATCTTCCTTACGTTCGAGCTTTTGATGCCGTAGCGAACCGGCCACCGTGTCCACGCTGTTGACGAACACACCCTCGACCCATTCGTAGTAAAACAGTCGCGGGCAATAGACGAACTCGTTGAGCATCCGCGCCGGCAGGTAGTCGGGTTGCTCAACTTCATGACTGCGATCAGCGAGTTGAACGAGCGGCAGAAACGATTTCGTCTCGGCCGAAGCAACGTCGAGGTTCGCCGTCGTCGTTTGAGTATTGTCGTTCATGGTTGTCCCTTTGGAGTGCGGCGATTCATCGCCCCTTTCCTTTGCGGTGAAGCCCCTTTCGGTTCGATCGAATAGAAAGTTGCTCCGCAAAAACGAAAGTTGCTCCGCAACAAAACAAAGCGGCGATGAATCGCCGCACTCCAAAGTGGCCGCACAAACGAGGATCACACCACATAACACGGCGCATCGACTTTCGAGTACGCCTGCCCGATCGCCGAGATGACGCGCTCGCCGCGTCCTTCGGTGGGCCCCAGGTCCACAAAGATCACTTGGTCTTCGCGCTGGTTGATGAGTTCGCTGAGTACATGCCGGCAGCGAGCCAAATCCGTCGGCGTGAACTGGCACTCGAAGACCGAGTATTGCAAGTGGTCTCCAAAGTCCCGCATGGTCTTGAAGACTTTCTTGAGCCGCTTGTCGTCGCAGATGTCGTAGCAGACCAGAAAACTATTCCGCATGACGGACCTCGTCGGAGCAACAGGACCGGACAACATCGGCCGCCTGCCGCTCAACGCGCGAGACACTCCGTGGCTTCGTGGTGCTGAACGATTATCAGATAGCCCAGTGCGGAACTGCAATCACTTTTTCTGGTTCAATGGCAAATCAGCCGGCACGCGCTCGCGCAATGGCACTTACTTTAGGTAGCCACGGTCGCCAGACCGTGGGAAACCACGCTGATTTCAAACTGGCCCACGCTCTGGCGAGCGTGGCTACGAAGCGCGTTCCGGCTGATCGGTTCAAACTGAAATCAAGCGGTGACAAGTTACGGGCATCAAGAGATCAAGAGTTCTCGGCGAAACAGTTGCTCGTACCCGATGACCTCCGCACGCTCTCATCGCCACTCCACGTCGAAGCCCAGTTGGCGGCAGCGCGTGAGGAAATTGCCTGGATCGGATTCGGGTTTGATCAACAGCAATCCTGGCGGAGCATTCGTGGCGAGATAGCCTTTGAGTCGCGGATGCTGACGGATCGCTTTCGCCACTTCGTCACTTTCGGGAAACACCACTCCGCTGCACGGCGCGAACTTCATGCGACCGCCCCGCGGGGATGTGCCGCCCAAAAGCTTCTCCACTTGGCTCGAAAGCGGCCCGGCTGGACTGAGCAGACTGCGGAGTTCGTCAGCGGCCGATTCAGAAACTGGCAACTGAGCCAGTCGCTTCTTGTCGATCTGAAATTCCAGGACCGCGCGAACTTTGATGGGGCGACAAAGTCGATAGAGCTTCGCCAGCGTACCGATCGGCAGACCGCCTCCGGCCAGCACATGACCCGCTTCGTCCACTTCAAGCTGATCCGTCAGCGATTGTTTCGGCAGCGGGTCGCTGACCCCCAACAGGCTCTGCGCGTCGAACGACAACCCAAACCAAATGTCATTTTGATGGGATGTGCCGTAAGCCCAGCGGCTATGATACAGAGCATGACGGAGAGTCGGCACACCCTTCTGATCGAACCAATTGTGCCACGAACTCACTTCGTGCGCTGCGAGCGACAGGCCCAACTGATCGGCCCACTGGGTGATGTCCTTGGCCGGGAGTTCGCTCAGCCCATGCCACAGGGGAAACAAGTCTGACTCACGCACCGCGACACTAGGGAACGCCGTCGCGAACAACGTCAAGAATTCGATCAGCCGCGCGGAATGTGCTGGACTTG
>JAYVSP010000434.1:0-12707 GCA_043775215.1 Planctomyces sp.
TCAGGGCTTCTTATTGTTGTTCTATTCGTCACCCAGGGCTTCGCCCAGGGCTATCGAGTTGCACCCCTTTGGGGCGAAAAACAAGACTGCGCAACTTCAAAAAGCATCAGCGAGGGTGAACGCTCATTCGACTTTTTTCGCGCACGAACGCAGTGAGGCGTTCTTCCTCGCTGACGCTTCGGGTGAGTGTGGGCATCGTGAATGTGTCGTCCTGCGGTTCAATCGAAATCAAAAATTAAAAAATCCGCGGTCAGCTTTCAGTCTCTCCCGTGAACCAGTCTTTCACTTTGTCGAAGAACGAGGAGCGGTGTTGGCTGACGTTGGCTTGTTCGAGTTCTGCGAGCTTCAGCAACAACTCGCGTTGTTCGTCGGAGACTTTCTTGGGAACTTCGATGTGAACCTCGACGAGCAAGTCTCCCGCTCGGCCACCGCGCGGATCGGGCATGCCACCACCTCGTATCCGAAAAACTTCGCCCGATTGTGTGCCTGTGGGAACCGGTTGCTGTTTGCGGCCGTCGAGCGTCGGAACTTCGACCTCGGCACCCAGCACGGCCTGCGAGTATGTGATCGGGACGTGGCAGATCAGGTTTTGGCCGTCGCGTTCGAACAGCTCGTGTGGTTTGACGCGAATTTCGACGAACAGGTCGCCGCGCGGCCCACCATGGGCACCAGGTTCGCCCTCGCCGCGCAGACAGAGCTGCATGCCCGTGTCGACTCCCGGCGGGACGTGAACTTCCAGTCGAGACTTCTCGACGTTGCGACCGGAGCCGCCGCAATCAGCACACTTGTCGCGAACGATCTTCCCTTCGCCGCGACAAGCAGGGCATGTCGTCTGAATGCGAAAGAACCCTTGAGACTGCACGACTTGCCCATGTCCCTTGCAGTAGTCGCAGGTGGCTGGCGTTGAACCGGCCTTTGCGCCAGAGCCGTGACAGGTGTCGCACAATTCGCGGCGTTTGATTTCAATTTGTTGAGTGCAGCCTTTGGCCGCTTCGAGCAGGTCGATGGTCAGCGCGGTCTTGAGGCTGTCTCCTTGGGTCGCTCGGCCTCCCCCACCACGACGGCGGCCTCCGCCGAAGCCGAATCCCTCGAACAGATCGCCGAACATCTCGAAGATATCGCCGACGTCCTGGAATCCGCCTCCCGCATGCCCACGCCCCGCGACCCCTTCGTGGCCGAAGCGGTCATAGCGAGCACGTTTGTCGGGCTCGCTGAGCACTTCGAACGCCTCGGCCGCTTCCTTAAAGCGGTCCACGGCCGTGTGATCACCCGGATTGCGATCCGGGTGATTCGCCAAGGCCAGTTTCTTGTAGGCTTTTTTGATTTCGTCGTCGCCGGCGGATTTGGAAACCCCCAGCACTTCGTAGTAGTCACGTTTGGCAGTCATTTGTGGGCATGATGTTCTTGAGTTGTGAGGAATTCCGAAACCCAAAAATGGAAAGATATTGGAATTCGTGAATGTGTCCCAGGTGTGTCCAGTCGTTTTGGCAGGGGAATCAGCCCAAAACCCGCCCTGCACGAATCGCGCCACGCGTGCCAGGACTTGAGTGATGCGAGGCCGAGACCGGCTCATTTAGAACGCGATTCATGGCGATGCTCCAGGGTTGGCTTCCACGAAGGAGATGCCTGAAAACGGTGGTGAGCAAATCGGGGCGAATCGTGTGAATTTGCCGCAGGTCGACCACCGGTTCCGGCAAACGAACGCCGAAAACCCGGCCACTGCGGATCGGCCCTCGCACATCAACGGCCTTGAGAATGCCTTGCCGCACAATTTTCCGCAGCGTCGCGAACCGCAGCAACCAAGACGGCGAACTCGTCTTCTGAGCCAAGTCGCAGGTTTGCGGGAGGACGAGGACTCGGCTGTTAGGCCGGTCCGAGGCTGCCTCGTACGCAATTGTCCAAGTGACTTAGGACCGGCGCATCAATAACTGTCGTAGCCGAAGTCACCAGACTTCGGATCTGAACTCTGGCGAGTTCAGCGACATCGGACAGTTATTTCTGCGCCGGTCCTTATCGGTTCGTCGGTCAAATTCTTCCCCAGTTGGATTTCACGATCGTGCGGGCGTGAATCCTCAGCCTCTCCATGCATTGGCAAAAATGCCTCTTCAACTTCGTTGACTTATCAAGCGTGGGACATCGTGAACGGTTCTTTGAAGCTGTGCCCACATAACACGCACATGTGCTTGCCGGTGGAAATCTTTGCTTCACACTTGGGGCAGTGGTCGGGAACGTCGTTGACGGGGTTTACAGCCGGTTCATCGCCGTGGAGTTCGCAGTAATCACGACTACCTTCCACGTCGACTTGCCGCGTCATGCGGAGCAAATCCTGATCGGTGATGATCGTTTTTTCTTGCAGCAGCCTCAGCAACGATTCGACCGCCAAGTGCAGCCGACCGACTCGCACTCGCAACTCATCGCGCTCTTTGGCGACTGCGATATCGCGAGCAAACAGCGCCTGAAGCCGCTCCCGGGATTCGTCGGAATTCTCCCGACTCTCGCCAGAGGCAAACGGGATTGGGAACCCGTCGCTTGCTTGTGCGAACCGATCGGCCGCGAACTCGTCTGCCAGAGAGACATCTAATGCTCTCTCGTCGGCAGTCGCGAAGCGATTGAGATCCTGTTCATCGACTTCGCCGGTCAACAAAAGTTTGAAGAGTCCCATCGCGCTCATTCCCTCTGCGAATTCCCGATCCGAGTTTCCCAGCGGAGGCCCCAACAGAACATCCAGCCGGACGAGTGAATCTCTCGCTTTCACAAGAGTTCTGAAAACGTAGATCACGAAGCGAGAGAGTCGAGTCAGTTGAGAAAAATGCGTGGGAATTGGCCGGCCGCAGCACTGCTATTCTCGTTGCAGTCGTTATTAACTGGCTAGCGAGCCGCAGAGGCCACAGGGCTATCGTTGCCGTTCGGTAACGGAAAATCCGAATCGGAAGAATGAGAAGCTTGGGAAAATTAGGAAAACTAGGATTATTGCTTGACGCCAAATCTTTCAACCGTAATCTGGACACCCTTCTGGCCTTAGTCAACGGTGGCGAGGCACTCACGGATCAGGCGAATCGCCACGCGGGATGGATTCCAAGTCACCCATAAAAATACGGTTCAATTTTAATCAGCGAGTCATCAGCCGAGTCATTCACTTCCAAGTTTGTCATCTCTGAAAAGGAACCCCTGCGATGTTGATTCCCAAAACGATTCTGACCTGGATGAAGAAGCAAGTCACGAAACGGAGTCAGAGCCCTCGGCGACGGAGGAGTGCATCGCGACTGGCCGAACGGCTGGAAGGCCGGACTATGCCCGCGCAGCTTGTCTGGGTGGGAGATGTGGACGCGAATTGGGCCACCGAAAATGCTGGTGACACCAACTGGAGCAACAACGTACTGCCGCAGGACGGAGACGACCTGCTGTTTCCTTTCGTTTCGGATAATCACACGAATACCAATGACATTGCCGATCTCGACCTCCGGTCGATTGAGTTTGGCGGTATCGACTATGCGGTGGACGGCAACGCCATCACCTTGAGCACCAGCCTCAAAGACGCGAGTACGGATGGGCTTAACTCGCTGACCGTGGACATCGTTCAGTCGGGCGCGTTAATCGTGAGCGTCCCCGTGGCAACCACGACTCTGACCCTTGGCAACCTGACGGTCACTGCACAGCTCACGACCACGGGAAGTGTAACGCTCAACGGCAATGCGTTGCTGTTTGATTTCACGGCCAACAATGCCAGTCAATCGGTCACGCTTGCGGGAAGTGGAGCGGACTCCGTGACCTTCACACTCAATGGCGGTGCGGCGGCGACGTTGGGTGGCATCGGGGCGTTGAACGTCAACACGGGTGCTGGAAGCGATATTCTCACTGTTGACTTCACGGACGGTAATTTGATTCCGAGTGGCGGTAACGGCATCGTGTACGATGGCGGCGGCAACTCGGGCGACTCGCTGGTTTTGGTGCATGGTAATTTTGACACTATCACCAACAATCTGACAGATGCCGGTGCGGGCGACGTCACCCTCACTCCCCAGGGCTTGGCCGAAAGCACCTTGGTGACCTACTCCGGTCTCTCACCAGTTCTCATCAATGTTGGGACAGTGGCGGACATCACGTTCAACCTACCGAATGCCCCGAATCCCGATGTCGTGATCAGTGACGACACCGGCATCAATGACGCGAACCGATCCGCGATCACCGGTTCGACATTCGAAGACACTGAATTCACCAATCCCACTAACAGCCTGACGGTGAATGGAACTGGCGATAATGTCGACACCATCGCGTTGCGGACCATGGACTCCGGGTTTGCACCGGCCATAGGGTTCACCGTTGACACTGGCGCAGGTGATGACTTCGTCAACGTGTTGCAGACGAATGCCGGGTACGAGACCAACGTCACCAGCAGCGATGGTACCGAGACGGTGAATGTCGGCAACGCGGGTTCCGTCCAGGGGATATTGGGGACGTTGAGCATTAGTAATCCGAGTCCGGCTCTATTTAGTCATGTCACTGTGGACGACTCTGCTGATGGCCTTTTGAAAGACAATGTGATCCTGACGAATAACTCGATCACGAACCTGGCGCCTGCGGTGATCAATTACGTTGCCAGTGGTATCGACACACTGACCATCAATGGCGGCTCGAATAACAACACGTACCACGTCGAGAGTACGTTGCAGGGGACACCAGGCACCACGAACATCAACGCCGGTAGCGGGAACGACATCTTCTTCATCGACGCCGCATCTCTGGGCACCGACAGCGTCAACAACTTTAGTGGCGGAGAAGGTGCGGACGAGTTCAATGTGTCGAACGCGCTCGCTAGTGCCGAACTCAACATCAACGGCGGCGATCCCAGCACTTCCCCCGGCGATACGCTCAATGTGCCAGTCGGTAGCGACAATGTCCCGACTGGTCCGGGCGCAGGTTCGGTGACCGGCGTCGTGACCAGCTACACCAACATTGAGTCTGTCGGCTTCGTGGTCTTCCTTAACGGCACTGAAGGGAACGACACGTTTGTCATCAAACGCAACGGAGGCAACCTTGAGCTTTACGTCAATGGCGCACTGGACCAGACCTACGACATCAACGACGTCAACAAAATTGTGGTGACAGGGGACTTCGAAGGCGGAGAAGGTCAAGTAGTGGTCGGCAATGACACACTGACTGTGGACTACAGCGGCGGTGCCATTCCCGCCGCGATTGCCTATGATGGCGGCTCCCAGACCAACGCGATTGGCGATCAGTTGTTCGCAATCGGCGGAGATTTTGACAGCGGAGAGTCCACTCCCTCGGGCACCCCGGATGCCGAAGGCCTCGACGGCACTCTGACACATGTCGGCGGGACGACCGGGACGGTGGGGGTGATCACCTACACGGGCCTCTCGCCAGTCACTGACACGACGACTGTGGCGACCTTCACCATCAACGCCACAGCCGGGGCCGACACGATCAACATCATTAATGGTCCTGTGGCCGGCCAAACTCAGGTCAACAGCGGTGCCGCTCCGACGTTCGAGTTGGTCAACTTCGCCAACAAGACCAACGTCACCGTCAATGCACTCGGTGGTGTTGACACCATTACTGTCAACAACTCCAACCCAGCCACTGGGCTGAAAACACTGACGGTGGACTCAGGAGACGGCAACGACACGGTCAACGTCCTGGCCACGCCGGCAACCGTCGCAACGACCGTGACAAGCACTGTCGGTGGAGGCACCACGGACACGGTCAACGTCGGAAATAACAATTCGGCTCAGGGAATTCTCGGCACGCTCAACATCCAAAATCCGCCAGGACTCTCGAACATCAACCTGAATGATGCCCTCGACGGAGTCGGGCGGACAATCACCTTCGACAGCGGCGTGATCACGGGACTGGCTCCGGCGACGATCAACTATGTCACGGGAGACGTGGCGACTTTGACCCTCAACAGCGGGACCGGCGGCAACACGATAACTGTTGTCAGCACGGGGGGGACAGGCAACTATGTCATCAACGGCGGCAGCGGTGACGACACGTTGGTAGTCAATGGGATTGTGGGTACAAACGACGACCTCCAGGTGACGCCGACCGCCGCAGGCAGCGGTGGAATTGTCGATTCGGGTGTCGCTGCCTTTGCTCCGATCACTTTCACGAGAATTGACCACATCACCGCTATTGGTCAAACGGCGAACGCTGACGGGTTCCGCATGATTGACACATCCGGCAACGATACCTTCGAGGTGACCCCCGGTCCGACGCCTGATGCCGGCAGCATGACGGGATTCCGCGCCGGTGCCGGCGGTTTCACCTTCGTGCCCGTGCGGTACAGTGGCTTCACGACATTCACCTCCTTCCCGAATGACCTCGGACAGAACGTGGGCGGCAATGACACGCTCATTGTGAATGGCACGGCCGCCGATGACGTGTTCCAATACAGAAAGAGCAGCGGTTTCGCTAACGACGTCATTGTCGTTAATGGAGGAACCGAGATCTTCTCGAGCGCCCAGACCAAGATCTTGAGGGGCCTGGATGGCAACGATACGTTCAATGTCAGTAACGTACCTGCCACACCGACCTTGGGACGCTCCATTCGGGTCGAAGGGGGCGATTCCGACCAGTTCACCGACACGCTGAATTACACCGCTCCGGCTGGAGCGACGACGACGATTGACATAGGCGCATCGACGATTGCCTCGACTGGGGCGAATACCGTGACGTTCAGCGGCGTGGAGCGAGTAAATGAGACTTCCAGTGGTGGCGGTTCCGCGCTGACGGTGACCGGGACGGCCGGCGATGACACCATCAATGTGACGCCGACTGCAGCAGGTGTTGGAAGTTTTGTTCGTCTGGGCTTGGGCGGCTCGCCGCTGTTTACATACACCGGCGTTGCGGGCGCGTTCACGGTGGGCGGTGGCTCCGGCGGTACTGACGTGCTCGGCATCCTGGGGAGCGAAGCCAACGACACAGTAACCTCTACGGCCACCACTGTCACGATCGCCGGAGGCACGGTTACTCTCGGGACCGGATTGGATCGTTTGGACATATCCACGTTTGGAGGCACCGACAACGTCTTATTAACTGGACTGACGATTGCCAAGGTCGTGGACGCTGGTACGGGAAATGACACCGTCGATCTGTCGGCTGCGGTCGACGCGACGATCCTCGGTGGCAGTGGCGATGACAGCCTCGTCGGCTCACCCGCCGCCGACGTGATTTTCGGTGGGGCAGGTAACGACACGCTTCTCGGCGGCGGCGGCAACGACGTGCTCAATGGAGACGAAGGGAACGATTCGGCGCTGGGAGGCACGGGCGCCGACCAGTTCTTTGGTGGTGACGGCTCGGACTCCTTCACTTGGAATCCCGGCGATGGTAGCGATACCGTGGAAGGGGGCGCGGGCGAGCAAGACGTGCTGGTCTTCAACGGTGCGGCCACGGCCGAACTCTTCACGTTCAATGCCGTGGGCAATCGACTGGAAGTGCTGCGGGAAGTGGTGGGCGTGGTGGGCATCGTCGACCTGGATGTCGCTGACGTCGAGCAAGTCAACCTGAACATGCTGGGTGGAACAGACACTGCCATCGTTAACGACCTGACCGGCACGGACGTGGGATTGCTAAACTTGGACGTCGGACCTGCCGTCCCTGTCGGCGCGGTAGCCGACACCGTCGCCGACGCGGTGACGGTCAATGGCCGCAATGTGGCGGACGATTTGGCGGTGAGTGTGGCTTCGAGCGTTGTTAGCGTGCAGGGGCTGTCCTATTCCGTGAACGTGAGTAGTGCCACGACGACCGACACGTTGACCATTAACGGCAACGCCGGAGACGACACTATTAAAGCCAACTCGGGCGTCGAGGCGACCGTCAAGATTGTGCTCAACGGCAATGACGGTGACGACTACTTGTCAGCGGACGCCACGCTCAATGGGAACGCTGGCAACGATACGTTGGTCGGTGGCACGGGAGCGGATTCGCTCTCGGGCGGTGCGGGCGACGATGTCCTCACTGGCCTGGGTGGAGCGGACACCATCAGCGGTGGTGATGGCTACGACACGGTGGTCGAATCTCGCGATGCAAACTTCACGCTCACCGACAGCTCGCTGGTCATCGGTGCGGAAGGAACTGACACGCTGTCAAGTATTGAGGCGGCCAATCTGACCGGTGGCAATAGTGGCAACACCTTCGCCATCGGAGACTTCTCCGGAGCCACCTCCGTGACCGGCGGTCGCGGCGTGGACGAGATTGACTTCTCCGGCGCGGAGGCTGGCATCAACATTGATCTGGATGTGATTAACGCCGAGCAGGTGATCTATGCCGATCCCAGTCGTGGCACTCTGTTCCTCGGCGACGCCGTGGAAAACCTGACAACCACCGACTTCAACGACTTGATCAAGATCAAGATCGGAGCCTTCGATCGCCTCATTATTGGTGGCGGAGAAGACAACATTCGGCCCGGCGATACATTGTGTGTCGATATGCTGGGTGCCAGGGCGACGGTTGACAAGCATGCGAACGGAAAGCCGGGTAGTTTTGATGGCAGCGTCAAGAACGCAGCGGGCTACGGCGGGACGATCGAGTTCGAGGATATCGAAACCCTGACCATCAAGAATGCCGGATCTATTGGCGGTATCGGCGGGCTCTTTGGGGCCGCGACCAATTATCCGACCAGTGGCAAGGCGCCGCGGGGGGTACAACTGGCCCAGCTCAATGACGACAATGGCGACGACGCGGTCAATGACCTGGACTTCCTCGATATGGTCGTGGCCAATACCAGTAGTAAGAACGTTACCGTCCGGATGGGCACAGGCTTTGGCACATTCAGCGAAGCGCATACGTACTTGTCCGGTGGCAAAGCCCCCAATACGGTCGCCTTGGAAGATGTCGACGCAGACGGATTCGTGGATATCGTCGTCGCCAACAAACGCTCAAGCACCATAGGTGTGTTGCTGAACAAGGGGGCCGACGGCACGCCCGACGATATGTTCGATGACGTCACCACCTTCGCCACCGCCGCGAAAGGCAAAGGAAAGAGTCCCACGACGGTGAAGCTGGTCCAGATGAATGATGACAATGACGACGGCGCGGTCGATGCCGACGATTTCCTGGATGCGATCACCGCCAATTCGACCGGAACCGTCAGCATCCTGTTCGGCAATGGGGACGGAACGTTTGATCCGGCCACGCCCGACGCCATTTACAAGACGGGTGGCAAGACGCCACGCGACCTGGTGGCCGCGGACTTCAACGACGATGGTTTCACAGACATCGTGGTTGCCAACTTCGGCAGCAAGAAAGTCAGCTTCCTCGCCGGCGATGTGGACGGCAATCTGGCGGCGGCCACATTCTTCGCAGTCGGGAAACAACCGACGTCGATCGTGGCTGCCGATTTCAATGTCGACGGCAACATGGATATCGCCGTCACCAATCAAGGGAGCAAGACGCTGAGCATCTTGTTGGGGAACGGCGATGTGGACGCCGTGGATCAGTTCCAGGAGCAACTGCAAATCTTCCTGCCCGGCATTAAGAAGGAAGTCTCCCTCGCCTCCGGAGATCTCAACGGCGACGGAAACGTGGACCTGGCCATCTCCAGCCGCAAGAACGTACTGTTTGTCGTGTTCGGATTCGGTAACGGCACATTCACCAATCCGTTGGCAAGCGATGTCGGCGACGTCAGGCGGCGTGAGCCGGTTTCCGTAGCGATCGGTGATCTCAACGGAGACGGAAGACTGGACGTGGTCACCGCCAACGCTGGCACCAACGACGTCAGCGTGTTGTTGCAGAACACGATCAACTGATGATGATCCAAGCGAAGCCATCGAGCTTGTCTCGATGGTTTCCGGGCCTTTGCACTACGGCGCAGGAACAAGCTCAGAAATTTCTCTGGGCTTGTTTCGTTTCACAGCACGCCGCGAGGCACTATCTTCATTCCGAGCGAGTGATCGACTCACACAACTTTAGCCACGACGACTGTCCTATCATCGGATGACGCCGCGCCGGCCGTGTGACGTTCCAGGGAATTCAGTAGCGAATCAAGGCCCTATGGGTCAAAAGACAACCTCCTTTCACGACACATAGAATTCGTGTCTGAAAACAGGAGTGAAAGAATTGAAAGGCATCCGCATGAATTACAGCTTCACCGACATCGCTAAAATGATCGACCACTCGTTGCTGCAACCGATGTTGACGATCAATGAATTGGAAGCGGGCTGCAAGCTGGCTCGTGATTACGACGCCGCTAGCGTTTGCATCCTGCCGTACTCCGTGAAGCGCTGTGCCGAGATCCTCGCCGGCAGCACGGTGCAGGCCAGCACGACGATCGGCTTTCCGCACGGCGGCCACATGACCGCGATCAAAGTCGCCGAGGCGTTGCAGGCGCTCAAGGACGGCTGCCAGGAACTCGACATGGTCGTCAACATCAGCCAAGTGCTGAGCGGCCGTTGGGACTACGTCCGGCAAGAGATCCAAGAGATCACCGACGCCGCGCACTCGGCCGGGCAGAAGATCAAAGTGATCTTCGAGAACTGCTACTTGCAGGACTCGCACAAGATTCGGCTCTGCGAAATTTGCGGCGAGCTGAATTGCGACTGGGTGAAAACTTCGACCGGCTACGGCACCGGCGGCGCGACGCTCGCCGATCTGAAACTGATGCGCGAGCACTCGCCGCCGCACGTCCAAGTCAAAGCCGCCGGAGGTATCCGCACGCTCGACCAACTCCTCGAAGCCCGCCCCTTCATCACCCGCTGCGGAGCCAGCAAGACGGCCGAGATCCTGAACGAGTGCCGCACGCGGTTGGGGCTACCGGTGATCACGTCGGGTACCAAGGTCGGTTCGTCGTCGAATTATTGAGTCTACGACATCGGAAACCTGCCGTCTTCTGCGAAGATGGGCCAACCGTGTATAGTCAGCCTGTGACGCGCTGAGTAGGCATCGAATTGATTTCGGAAGGCTTACAGGACATTCGGGAGGCAACAATGGATCGAGACACGTTTTGCACGTTTCTTGCGTCATGCCTGAGCCAAAACAATCCCGACAAGGAGACCAACCCCGTCGACGTTTCATGTCAAGCACTTTTCGCAAACGAGCTGCGCGGCGCGAATGTCACATCCCCGACTTGAGCGCTTCTAAATGTCGCGCGAAGTGTTCGCCAAGTACTTCGGTGTATGTGTCGGGATGAGCGGAGAGTACCTCGTGGACGGACCGGCCCAGCTCGGGATGTGTCAGGACCGAGCCGAATGTGCAATGCAGAATCTGCCGGCCTGGAGCCGTGAAGCCTCGGCCGGAAGGGACTTCCGACCAAAGCTCCAAGTACGCTCGTTCCAAATCGCATGCGGAGGCGAGTTGCTCCGGCGACGGCACTCCGGCCAACGTGGCTGAGACGTGATAGGTGGCTTTATCCGTGTCATACCGCCCGCGCGCGAACGAGACGATTTCGCGAAACAGCCGCTCGTCGTGCCGTGCGACGACGCGCAATGCTTCGAGATAACTGGTGCCAGCCGTCTTGACGTGGAATCGCCCTTGCGTCGCGCGCGCCAGCGCGGCGTACATCGACAGCTTGTCCGAGCCGGAATGCAGGCTGAGCTTGTAGGGTCCGAGCATCGCTGCGATCGCCGCGTGGTCGTGCAGCGATCGTTCGAGCAATGGCAGGTCGCCCTTGAAGTCGACCCCCTTTTCAAAGTCTCCCACAAACCGCGGCGCGAGACTGATCAGCTTCATCCCGCGGGACAGGCATTGATCCGCGATGATGTAGTGCTCGGCCAACGTAGTCGGGTTGTCGGTTTCGTCGACGCTCAATTCAACCTCGAAGTCGCGGCCCGCCTTTGTCTGCACAACGCAGATATAGTCTGACAGCGCAATCGCTTGATTGATCGCTCGGCCGTACTTCACCGCCGCCTGCAAGCACGCTCGTTCGGTGAACTCGATCACAGTCCCAGTCGCTAGCGAAACCCGCCGTCCCACGTACCGAGGCACCCAACCGACGTCCGCCGCGACGGCTTTCGCTTGCACCCGCAATGTGACCTCGTCGTACAAGTCTGCCTGCGGATCGACGGCTCCAGACGGGTCGATCGTGAAGAACACAAAACCGCACGGTGCGGTTCGATCGACATCCTCGGTCGTCTTCAGATGATCGGCGTCCGCTCCGCTGATCCCCGTCCAGCCCGCCACTTGCATGCCGCGAACCGCATCGGCAATCACTTGTTCGGGACTGCGTTGCGTGCGAGTCATTTCGCGGATCGACTGCTGCGGGAAGATCGGTTCGATCCCGCAGGGGACTTGGCGCATGGCCGCAATGTGCCCCGGCGTCGCCGAGCCGATACGATCCCCGAATCCCAAACTGGGCTTCAATCCGAGCGTCTGAAACGACATGAAACGACCTCATTTTGTCAGCATCATGGTGTGACCGACCCGGCCCAGAACATAATGTGTCTGTCCGCTTGAAAACAGGAAGGCGGCTCCGCCGCACAGGGCAGGCCAATGTTTCAATTTGGGAAGGCTGTACTTTCATGTAATCCGAAGCGTCAGCGAGGGCGAGCGTTCCAGAACGCGATGAAATCCGCGGGCCGTGAAGCACTCGCCCTCGCTGACGCATTTTGAAGTTGCGCTGTTGACCTGGCCCAAAGGGCAAAAACTCGATAGCCCAGGGAGCGGCGTCAGCCGCGTAGCGCCGCCCTGGGTTTGACGGACAAAACGTGGCAAGCCCTGTCGGGGCGAAACAAATGGATGTCTTTGGTCTCCGTGGA
>JAYVSP010000435.1:0-5001 GCA_043775215.1 Planctomyces sp.
CAAACCCAGGGCCGGCGCTACGCGGCTGACGCCGCTCCGCTCTGCCCTGGGCTATCGAGTTTTTGCCCTTTGGGCCAGGACGACAGCGCAACTTCAAAACTCACGCTTCGGGTTACGGCGCCATAGCACAAGATCCAAAAACAAACCGGCTCCGCCGAAATGAAAGCGGTGATGCATCACCGCACTCCAAAATTTGAAAGAGCATCCATGTTGCGTTTCGTGATGTTGATGGTCGTGAACTGCTGCCTGTTGTCTGTGCTGTCGGCAGCCGAGCGGCCGGTCAACGTGGTGTTGATTGTCGCCGATGACCTCGGCGCGATGGACTTGGGGTGCTACGGCAGCAAGTTTCATCGGACGCCGCATCTAGACAAACTGGCCGAGGACGGAATGCGGTTCACTCAGTCGTATGCCGCGTGCCCCGTCTGCTCGCCAACGCGAGCCTCGATCATGACTGGCCAATATCCGCAACGGTGGCAATTGACCGATTGGCTTCCCGGCCGTCTGGATCGTCCGGAACAAAGGCTCAAGCGGCCGATGTTGCGACAACACTTGCCGTTGGAAGCGGTGACGATCGCCGAGGTGTTGAAACCTGCCGGCTACGTCTGTGCCAGCATCGGAAAGTGGCATCTCGGGGGCGAGGGCTTTGAACCGACTCGGCAAGGCTTTGACATCAACATTGCTGGCAACGCGGCCGGAACTGCGGCGAGTTACTTTGCTCCGTTCGGCAAGCCGGGTGACAAGGCGATGCCCGGATTGCAGGATGCACCCGAAGGCGAATACCTCACCGACCGGCTGACGACCGAAGCCGAGAAATTCATTGACCAACATCACGAGCGACCGTTTTTTTTGTATCTGCCGCACTTCGCACCGCATACGCCGCTGAAGGCGAAGGCCGACCTCATCAAGAAATATCCCGAAGCGGACACCTTCCGTGGCCAGCAGAACAACCCGACTTATGCGGCGATGCTCGAAAGCCTGGACGAATCGGTTGGCCGCGTCGTCCGCAAGCTCGACGAACTGAAGTTGTCCAGCCATACGATCGTGATTTTCACATCGGACAATGGTGGGCTGGCGACGACGGAAGGAGTGATGAAACTCCCAGCGACGTCGAACGCTCCGCTGCGCGAAGGCAAAGGCTGGTTGTACGAAGGGGGTCTGCGGACGCCGCTACTCGTCAAGTGGCCGGATGCCGTGAAGCCAAACGGAACCAGCGACGTTCCCGTGTGCAGCATCGATCTGTTCCCGACGCTCACCTACGCTTGCGGCATCGACAAGTCAACAATCGTGCCGGGCATCGACGGGTTGAGTTTGCTTCCGCTCTTGAAGCAGGCGGGGACACTCAATCGTGAGGCGTTGTTCTGGCATTACCCGCATTATGCCAATCAAGGAAGCCGGCCAGGCGGGGCAATTCGTGCGGGCGAATGGAAGTTGATTGAGTATTACGAAGAAGGTCGTCGCGAATTGTTCCACGTTGCGAAGGATATCAGCGAGTCACGCAACATGGCCGAGCAGGAACCGGCTCGCGTGATGGAACTCTCCGAGAAGCTCAACGTCTGGCGAAAGTCCGTCGGTGCATTGATGCCGGAGCCGAATCCCGACTACGCGCCCAATCGACAAGCAGCCAGCGGCGAGATTGTGCTCCCCGCGATGACGGCCGACGTTCGCGGCGTGATGCTGCGATACGAGCCGTTGCCGCACAAAAACACGCTCGGCTTTTGGGTCAATCCGAACGATTGGGTTCGCTGGGAATTCACGGTCACGCAACCAGGCCGGTTCCAGTTGGAGGGACTGATCGGCTGCGGCAATGGCAGCGGCGGCAGCGAAGTCCGATTTGAGGTCGCTCGTTCCGGCGACATCCCGGCGCCGCAAGTCCTGAGCTACACCGTTCAAGAAACCGGTGGTTTCCAGAACTTCGTGCCGACGATGGTCGGTGAAATTACGCTCGACAAACCCGGCCGCTTCGAACTGCGTGTGAAAGCAGTCCAAAAGCCCAAAGCCGCCGTGATGGACATCCGCCAGGCACGGCTGATCCCAGTCAAGCCGTAGTCCGGCTGGGAAGAAAAGAATTGGTCGTTGGTTATTGGTCGTTGATCATTGGTCATTTTGTAGACGAAAACATCGCGCAAACATTGAAACGAGGGCGAACACCTCAGCAGACTGCGAATTTGGGGCGTCCCAGAGTCGTTCGCCCTTGCTGTCGCTTCGGGTTACTTTTGATGCTGTTGCTTCCACAGCGCGGCGAGTTGATCGAAGCCGAGCAACGGTTGTTTGCCTTCAACCATTCCATCAGTGAGCTTCGCAGGAGGTCGATTCTCCTTCTTGGGTCGCGGCGGAGCACTGGCATAGTCTTGACGGCGGCGGGTATCCCGGTTGCCGGTTCGGCGGTCGGCCGGTCGCGCGGCTCCCGTATCGGCTGCGGCCGCAATGACCGAATCCGCCGGTGGCGGCGGAGCAGCAGTACCGGCGGTTGTGTTGCGATTCGGACGGAAACCAGGTGGACGGCGGTCGCGCTGTCCGCGCGGTAGTGATTCACTCCGCGGTTGTTGTGTTTGCGGTTGTTGATCGCGCGGTTGCTGATCGCGGGGCGGAGCTTTCGAGGCACGGACTGGACGCGGCGTGCCCGGTTTGACCATCGTCAAACTGACTCGTTTCCGTTCCATGTCGACGCCAAGCACAAACACGGTCACGACATCGCCGACCGAAACCAAGCTATGCGGCGTCGGGACATAGTTCTGCGACATTTGGCTGATGTGAACGAGACCACTGTCTTTCAAACCGACGTCGACAAACGCGCCGAAGTCGACGACGTTCGAGATCGTGCCGGTCAGTTCCATCCCTTCTTGCAGGTCTTCAATCTTGAGAATCCCCTGTTTGAAGACCGGTCCCGGCAAGTCGGCACGGGGATCTCGGCCCGGCCGAGACAAGGCGTCGAGAATGTCCTTCAAGGTCGGCAGGCCAACGGACAACTCCGCAGCGAGCGCTTCCGCTTCAAGCGGTTCAATGCGCTGCCGCAACTCATCGCGCGCCTGTTCGGACTCCAACAAACTTTGGGCGGACAGGCTCAAGCGTTCGAGCACTTTGTTGGCGGCTGTGTAGCTTTCGGGGTGAATCCAGGTGCCGTCAAGCGGTTCGTCGCCCCCCGCAATCTTCAAGAACCCTGCCGCTTGAGTGAACGTCGCCTCGCCCAGTCCGGGCACTTCCAGCAATTGCCGCCGGTTATTGAAGCGACCGTGTTGCTCACGCCATTCCACCACGCGGCGAGCGATGAGTTGATTCAGGCCGGAGACGTGCCGCAGAAGCGACGCACTGCTTGTGTTGAGATCCACGCCGACATAGTTCACACACGATTCGATGACTCGATCGAGAGACTCTTTCAACCCTTTCTTGCCGACGTCGTGCTGGTACATGCCGACGCCGATGTGCTGCGGTTCGATCTTCACCAATTCGCTGAGCGGATCGAGCAATCGGCGGCCGATGGACACCGTGCCTCGGCCGGTCGCGTCGAGGTCCGGGAATTCTTCGCGAGCGACCGGACTGGTCGAATAGATGCTGGCTCCCGCCTCGTTGACGATGACGTACCGCGCTTCGGGAAGTTCCTTCGCGATCATTTCCGTGACGAGATCTTCGGTTTCGCGACAAGCGGTGCCATTGCCGATCGCGACGACTTGGCAGTTATGCAGGCGCATGAGTTCCGCCAGTTTGGTGACGCAGGAAGCTCGCTTGTCCGCGTTGCCGGTGACGTAAACGACGTCCGAAACCGCCAATTTGCCACACTCATCGAGCACAGCGACTTTACAACCGGTGCGGAAACCGGGATCAATTGCCAAGACGCGCTGGCCGCGCATCGGCGGTTGCAGCAACAGGCTCCGCAGATTGCGAGCGAACACGTCGATCGCTTGCTGCTCTGCCTTGTCGCTCAATTCACGGCGGACTTCCCGTTCGAGGCTCGGCTGAAGCATCCGCTGCAACGCGTCGGTCAAACAAGTCTTGAGAAACTCACGGTGCGGATGCGTGTCCCAGCGATAGTGCTCATCGCATGCCGCCTGTACGGTCGCGTCGTCCCATTCAAACTTCACTCGCAACGCGCCGGATTTCTCGCCGCGGTTGAGGGCCAGCACTCGATGCGGCGGAATCTTGCCCACCGCTTCCGAGAATTCAAAGTAGTCGCGGTACTCGTGCCCCTTTTCGGAACCTGCTTTGGTCGGAGTCCCTGAAAACTTTCCGGTGCGCCACGCGAGTTGCCGACAGACGTCACGCAGAGCCGCCTCTTCGCTGACGTTCTCTGCCAGGATGTCGGCCGCGCCTTGCAGGACTTCGACCGGGCTGGGGAGTTCTTGTTCCGGATTCACGAATCCGGCCGCGGCAACCGTCAGATCGGTTAACTCTGGATCGCCCGCCCAAATGCGAGCGGCCAGCGGTTCGAGACCTCGCTGCCGCGCAGCCGATGCACGCGACGTCCGCTTGGCGCGATACGGCAGATACAAATCTTCCAGCCGTTTGAGCGTCCCGGCCGCTTCGATTTCGGCACGCAGTTCGGGAGTCAACTTTCCCTGGGCTTCGATCAGCCGCAGGATCGCGGCCTCTCGTTCCTGGAACAGCCGAAGACTGCGGACTCGCTGCTCGATGCTGCGCAGTTGTTCCTCATCCAGATTTCCCGTCTTCTCTTTGCGATAACGGGTGATGAACGGGATCGTGTTGCCCGCATCAAGCAGAGCAACCACGTTCTGAATCTGACTGAGGCTGTGCCCCAACTCTGCCGCGATGCGGGAGAGATCAATCGATGCCGGTTCGTCCATGCTGCGATCCATCATGCCACCCAATTTGTTCCTGACTGCGGCAGACATGCTAGCGGCCGCGCTGTGAACTCGCAAAAAGAAAAATAGGTGGACCAGTGAAAGTGAATGAAGGAAGACTGACGACCGGCCGCGCATCTGTCGAGCATACCGAAACCTGTGTCGGACCAAGATAGAAATGTCACAGGGTTCGCCAACTTAGAAATGT
>JAYVSP010000436.1:0-14105 GCA_043775215.1 Planctomyces sp.
TCGCGAGTGCAAGCGATGATAACGCGAGCACGAGCGGCACAAATTGCTGCCGACAATGCCGCCGACGCCACGCTCTAAGCCGGTGCTCGTGCTGGGGAATCGAGCGGTAGCTGACGGAACAGCGGCTGGCCCGACTAGATCGTCGTAATCGGCAAAGTTACCCCAGATTGCCTAATGCGCACCGTTCGAGTTGTCCGATTGAAAAAGGCGAGCGTGCTCGTGAAATGTGCTCACGGTGCGCGTCTTTGCTCAAAGTCTGCGAAACATCATGCGGTATAGAGGGCCACATGCGAACCATTTTTGTGACGACCATAGCGATGCTGCTCACCGCCATCACGAGCGGTACCAGAGCGCAGGAGTCGTTGCGTCAGGCGTACTACGATGCGGGCGTGGGGGCGGTTGAAGACGGCAAGTTCGACAAGGCTGAGCGGCTATTTCGTTCCGCCCTGGCTCAAGCAGAGTCCATTGGCAAGCAGGATGCTCTTTATGCTGCAATCCTCCGAATGACAGGTACTATCCTTCGCACGAGTCTGACATAGGATCGGATACCATCAGTGTTTTCTGCCGACCTTCGATTTAACCGACTGAATAGTTGACAGGGCGGACCACCAGCCAGAACGAGATTGGAGCGATCAATGATGTGGGCAAGAACTTCCTGCTCGCTGACGTCATTCAAGTCCTTTCGAATAAATAACGTCTCGGGGAAATTCGCACGGTAGGTGGCTTCGCAGTCACGATCGTGATCGAACGCAACTCGGACTTTTAACCCTGCCTGCGAGAGGCCAAGACTAAGGCCGCCCGCCCCACAATAGAGATCAATACACTCAATCATTTTTCGCAACCTCGCGGAGCATCCTTTCGACAGCATCGAACGCTTCACCGCGTTGTTTGCAAAACAACTTAATGAACAGGTTGTGGATGCTTTGGATGTCGGTTGAAGTCGTTTGGCGGGTATCGGGTCGAAGCGACTGCGTCAGATGGTCGAATCGTTGCTTTGCGTCTATTTCCCCAAGCACAGCGTCTTTATCCTCGCCCACTCCAAAGGTCGTCATAAACTCCACTGCGGTGTTTTCGTCCCATATCGCTTCTTCGGGGGCGTCGAACGGAAGACAACGAAACCGACTGTTCACAAACTTGATGTATTGAAGTCTAATCTTGCGCTTTCGCTCGTCAGTCATGTTGGAGTCCTGACGAAACTTCACTTCAACGTCGAGGTGTTCTTTTATCAATTGATCGAGATCCTCGCTTGAGGCGTCTATTGCGATTGACCCAATGTCAAACCTCCTGCAGGTCGCTTGTTTATCGCCGTCAAATAGGAAATATATTTTCCGCTCTTGGTCAAGCATCCCGGCCTACATCGCCAATGGTTGGGAAATCGGCTCTGGAGAAATCGAGTCCGCCTGCAAAAGCGTCATCAACCACCGCCTGGGAGGTGTGGGCATGCGCTGGCGTCTCTATGGTACGACCTCCGTCTACCAACTCCATTCCCTCTTCCGTAGCGAGTTCTCAGTCTGGCAACACTACTGGAATCGCACCGTTCCGACCTGACTACCCACTTTTTCAATGCACGCAAGTCGGCGAGTTGAGATGCTTCGCCTTTTTCGGACAGTGTGAGTGCTTATTCTGCATAAGGCCCAGGAGAGCAAACCCTCCAAATTCCATTAGGCCCCACAAATACTCGGAGTAGGATCCGTCTTAAAATGGTGGTTCGATTTCTTCCACAACGGTGAAGTTCGGACGGAATCCGTGAACGTCGTCCATCCACGCAAAAGCGAGACCGGAACCATCGAGCAATGTGCAGCACAGAGCGTAATTGATTGTCTCAATCATGATTTGCCAGAGCGTTTTGGTTTCGTCGAGGGAGTCGCTTCTCGTGAGTGCCTGAACTTGCTCCGGTGTCAAATCGGGATTGGCGGTGTGGATGTCTTCCGCGACTAGACCAAATCCACCTCCCGCGTCGACTAGGAACGCTCCGTATTTGAAAAGTGCATCCAAAAAGATTCGTACAATGGGTGGATTTGTTTGATCGTTGAGCACCTCTTGAGTTCCAATCTGCAGCCCGTTATGGCCATGTAGCACGCCGTCGTTCAAGGCAATGCGCTGGCCTGCGGCCAGCGCGTACGGATCGGAGCTGGAATTGGCTGACTCCGTCCGACTTGCCGGATAGACCCAGTTCGGCGCGTTGAGATATAGCGGAGTCGGAAAATAACGAAGTTGAGGAAGCACGAAGATGAGCGCATGTTCGATTCTGGATTCCATCCCTTTGGCAAAATCCTCCGGCAACAATGCTCCGCCAAGGTACGGCAGCCCTGATGCGTGAGAACTACCGTTGGGATCAACCTCGGGATGTCGTGAGCCCAAGCCATAGGCATCAAATTTCGACACCGATCCTGATCGCAAAATCTTGTCTCCAATACGTCCTCCTCCCAGAGACTTACCGCCAGCATCAACTTCCGTTGTCACTTGCCAAAATCATATTCCGTTTTTGTATCCGGATCGTAAAGGATGATATTCCCGTCAGCCGCTACTGTCTGAGGACCGCTCGGTCGAAATTCACCGACTGCCTGTGGGACATCTAATGCGGTCCAACCATCTTTGTCGTTTCCAATCCGAGGGCACCACGGTGGCTCAAATGAATTGTCTTGATACGGAAGAATTTGAACGCTCGCCGTGATCAACTGCCCGTTGGTCCGTTTTGCCTGATAGATGGGAAAGGCGAAGTCATCGTGGTTGATGAAAGGAAATTGGGCGGCACCGCCGCCACCATTCTGAAGCGCGCGTTCCTCTCGCTCAATCGTTTCCTGTAAGACCCGAAACTCAGCCGTGTCTGCATGTCCGTCCGTAATGAGTTGGTCAAGTTCCTTGCGATGCTTCGCCAGCGTCGTTTCGCTGAACCGTCGAAGAATGCTGTAAGTCGCCAACACCTGGCGGTTACTGAGTTCCGCAGGCTTCAGTTTGTCAACGATATTGAGCCAGGGACTCGGACGCCCCTTGTCATTATTTGACTACGCACGATTGTCGAATCGTTTCCGGGCTCGAGCGCAAAGTCTAGTAGACAAGAGTACACTGCACGTCGAGACTTTGCGAAACCACTGTCTCGCAAAGTCTCGACGAAGATTGGGCTGCGAATATCGTTTGCCCCGCCGGTCAGGATTCGATCAGAAGCGCATCCGCGACTTAGCGCTGCTGCTCGGGTCCGATGCAGCGGCGTTGAAATCACTTGCCGCGGCCGCGCGGGCATCTGAAGTCTGGGCTGCCACACTTCTTCTTCCTTCGGATGTCAAACTCGGATCAAGCGCAAATTGAAGGACAAACATGATCCGGTGATCCTCCCCGTGATGCGCGTTACCATCTTTCGTATCTATTACGGCCTCTCTTGAGGCGTATTGATACTCGAGTCCAACGGTGGTTTTCATTCCCTTGTGCCAGAGCAGATTACATCCCGCCTGATAGAGCTGTCGGTTGTCTTTGCCGATATTTGTATTTCCAGCTTGCGCGAGCCCACCCATGAAGTTGGAGCTCCAGAAACTGCCATTCTGCGGCGGAGCCCACACATGTCGGTACGACGCATATGCGCCTACATTGTTGACTAAGTTTATGTTGGTCACCGTGACAAATGCGCCGGGAAGTGTGCCAAAGATGTAGCCACCGATGCCTCGGCCCGCTACTGCGCCGAGGTAGATCGTGTCCGTCAAATCACAGTCACCGATCTCAAACCGGGCGTTTGCAGAAATCCCGTATGCTGTAGCGAATGACTCGTGGAATTTGGCGTTTTCAAATCCAAGCGGGACAACCAACCCTGCAACCTGATAGCTGTCGAATCCATTGCTGCCACCGTAACGAAGCCGGCCAGCGACTGTCGGATAACGGTTAAGTATTGTGGAACCAATGACAGCATCCGGCGTCGAAATATTGTTCGAAAGTGTCCTCGGATCTTCCACAGAAATCGCCGCTTCAAATATATCGCTGTCAGCAAACGCATTGTGCCAGTATCTCGACACCCGCAACTGGGGAATGCCAGTAAAACCATTAGTGCCGGCAGATACCGTTCCAACGGGTAGAGCACCGGTCATAATACTTGTGGGAGCCGACCCAAGGTCGCCGAACAGCGTTTCCATTTGCCCAAAACCGACGCCAAGTTCTTCTGTGGTGTTTAGGTAGCGAAGCGCTCCTGTCCGCAATCGTAAGTCAGCACCGTTGGTCGAAATCATGTCGGCATGGATTGCCGCACTTCCAACGCCTGCGGCATCGGCGATGTTGTACCCCGCCTGCGTCCGGAAAGGGATGATGAACCCATTTGCTCCGTTAGTGCCATTCGGCGCGATGAAAAAAGTTTGGCCATTTTGATGCGAAGCTTTTGAGCCATTAAGGGCGATTGTGCCAGGATTGAACACCTTTGGCCCATTGGCATTTCCGGAATCAAACAAGATGCCGGGACGCATCTGGAAACTGAAATCGATAGTTGGGTCATTAGGATCTGGTGCCTGATTTCCGGTAGTGGCAGCATCAGCGGCAGCGTCAGCTTCAGCCGATAGCGTTCTTGGGTCGGCCGAGCCATACGCGGCGAGGCCTTCGGGTGTCCTCCAGAAAGGGACGATATTGTATGAGCGAAGACTCGAAGTGCCGTGCGCTACGTGGTTCTGGTGATCGTTCGGGTCTTGCGGACCTGGGAACACATTCGTCTTTCGAATCGGAACGCCGAACTTTTCATGACGGAGTTCCTGCAACCGAGGAAGCGGCGTCCCCATTGCCGGGCTATCGTGCGTAAGCTGCCTGGGCAACCGTTGATTTCGCATACCAACTGCCGAACTCGACTGTTTTGAGACAATTCCCGCCCGTGCCGCGTGAGGATTGGACTGAATTTCGCGGCCTGCGAGTGCGGCTTCGCGTTTGGCAATTTCCGCCTCTCGCCGGGCGACGTCCGCTTCGCGTTTGGCAATTTCTGCTGGAGTCAATTCGGCATCAGGTAGTGGAACCAGTAATTCCTGTGCGCGAATTTGTCCGGCAAATACAAATGTTAGAACACATATTGAGAGGCAACGAAAGCATCGCATGAAAACCTCGCACATGTGGAGTCTTTGGGATGTTGTGAATACTCGGTTTATTTGATCAGTCGATCAAATTGCACAACGGATATCGGCAATGGGAGTTTTCTACAGAAATGACAATTGCCCAACGTCTCGAAGGGATGCGACCTCGATAATCGCTGTGTCGATTGTGTCGATCATGACACTTAGTTCGACGCTGTCCCATTTAGCAATAAGTCCAGCCAGACTTCGGGCTGTCAGGGCTGAATCGTGGGACGTTTCGACCGAAAGTATTCCAGCCAGTTGAGCATCAAGGCATCGGCGATCGTGTTGGCTCGGCGCAGTTCGGCGGGAGTCTTGCCCCAGTAGAAGCCAATCCAGCCGGCGGCGTGTGCTCGCGAGCGATCGACGAATTGGGCGAACTCAGCGGTTGAGCATTTCAGCGGGAATGTCTCTTCGATCACGACCGGCTTGCCGATTTGAAAGCCCTTCAGCGTTTCGATTGCCTCGTCCAATTTCTTGCCGTCCGGATAAAGATGGACACAGACGAAGTCGAGATCGGCGGCGACTTGGTTCGGCGGGAAACCCGAGGTCAGGCCGGGGCGATCCAGACTCCAATCGACCAAACCGACGGTGATCAGATGCCGCCGGTCATGTTTGCGAATCGCTGTGGTCAGCGTCTTGATCCATTGTCGAGCAATCTCTGGCCTCGGCCTGTCGGCTTGGTCGAGCGTGATGACTTGGACGAAATGCTTTCCGGCAAACGGCGGCCCTAGCCAATCGCCCGGCTTTCTCCTTCCGCCAGGGACGACCGGCTCGTTCATCAAGTCGTAGCAGAATACGGCCGCACTGGCCTGACACTGTTGGGCAATTGCCGCCCAGAAAGTCGCCTGCGCTCCCCAGCGATCGGCCTCGGACAGCGCGTCGTACCACGCTGGTACATCCACTTTGTGATAGCAACCGAGTCCGGTGAGGTCCAAATACAACCGCTGTTCCTCGGCCAGTCGCAGCAGTTGCGCGAGTTTCTCCAATGCCATCGGGTTCGGCGTGTCGCGGTCCTTCAAGAACTTCCCGACTTGCAAATGCACACGCACGACGTTGGCACCCAGTTCGTGCATCTCGCGAAAGTCGGCCGAGATCTTCGGCCACTCGGAGTCCCAATAGTCTTCGAGCAGGCGGCGCTGTTCGTCGTGGTCGTAATTGAAGCCCCACGGCACAAACCGCTGTCCCGACGGCTGTGACTGAAACCCGGTTCGGTCCGCGGAGACCTCGATCCGTTCCATTTCGTCCGCCAACGCTGCCGAGGTACACACGCAGATTGCGGCAAAGAGCCATTTCGGAACGATCGTTGTCAGACGTGGAAACATCGGAGTGACCTGTTTTGCGAAATTCAGTATTCTGATCGTGGGGCAGGTTTTTCAACCTGCCTGTCCATCAAACAAAACCGATTTCGAATGAAGTGCGACTTCACGGGCAGGTTGAAAACCTGCCCCACGATGTCGCTTGGTGAGTGTGTGATAGCCGGCCCCACACAGTCGGTCCAGTCGCTGAATACCACGGATGGTTTTTCCCCATGACACAAATGACCGGCCTTCAGGCCATGATGGCCTACTGGGAGCGGCTGCATCCGGTGAATGCTGTTCAGATTGTGGAAGTCTCGCGGCCGATTTCGCAGCCGGCGTTGCAAGTGGCCGCGGATCGGCTCTTCCAGAAGTTTCTGGCGGCCGGTCCTGGTGGCTGGCCCACGGTCTCCGCGCGAGGGACTGTCGTAAGCCGCTCCGTTTCGTCGCAAGCGGTGTTGGTGCAGTCGCAGCAGTTGTCGTGCGAGGGATGTCATCCATTGGAGACTCTGGTCACCACGCTGTTGAATCATCCGTACACAAACGACGAGCCGCCGTTTCGCGTGGGTCTGGCCGAGCAAGACGCATCGCGATATCTGTGGATGTCGTACCGGCATTGCATTGCAGACGGTCGCTCCATCGCGCTGCTGATGCAAAACCTTCTCGAAGAACTCGAATGGGTTCAGCCGACTGAGCTGCCGCTGGCACTCGATCGGACGGCCCTTTCGTTGTCGGACCTCTTTCCGAAGGAAGCCCGCGAAGCCGGCTGGCTCAGCTCGTCGTGGACATCGGCCCAAACGTTGTCGGCCTTGCACCGCTGTCATCGTCGCCGGACTACGGCTTCAGAAGACTTCTCGATGACATTTCAAGTCCACGCGGACGGGTTGCCGTTGGATGTCATCCGTCGGCGGGCGAGGGAATTGAGTGCAACGATCGGAGAGTTGCTCGTGGCCGCAATGCTCGACTGGTTTTTGAATGAGGATCGGCAGCAACCCCGCCGCCGTCGGTCGCCGAATCGTTGCGTGAGCGTGATCGTCGACCTGGCCCGCCGCGCGGATCAGAAATATGGACATCTGTTTGGACAATTCATCTCGCCGGTCAACATCACGGCGGACGCACAGAGCGTGCAAAGTTTCGCGGATGTGGTCCAACTCGTCCGCGGAGAAACTCACGAACGAAATACGCTGGTCGAGAACCTGAGACGCTTGCGGGGCTTGTCGGTCAATAGCTTTCTAGTCCGCCGATATCCCAGATTCATTGCGATCCGTAATCAAGACTTCATTTATCGGGTCAGCGGAACGATTTCCAACTTGAACCTGCCCGCGATCTTGCCGCCGCCCCGAACTGTGTTACCGGTGAGCACCTATTATCGTGGGACGTGTGCGACTCAGTTTTCGCCTGTGATCATCTGCCCCACCACCGGAAACGGTAAACTGACGCTGACCTCGACGCACCGCAACGCGGTGTACTCGGAGGAAGAAATTCGTGCGTTGGGCCGCCACATTGTGAATCGGCTGGTCGGCGACGTCGGCGTTGATTCGTAGAACGTAAGTCTGACTCTCCGAAGGCGGACCAATCATCGCTCGCCATCAGCCGAACGCGGCGAATTCGAAAGTCAGCTCCGGCAAACGCGCCTTTTTTCGAGAGCGCGCAGAATTCAATACTGTCGGCGCTGGCGCGAGGACGGGATGTTGAGCTTCTTACGGTACTTCGTGACCGTTCGGCGGGCGAGGACGTATCCGAGCTGTTTCATTTCTTCGACCAGCGCGTCGTCGCTGAGCGGGTCGTTCTTGTCTTCCTTGTCGATGACCTCTTGCAGCTTGATGCGGATGACCGACCAAGCGACATCATCCTCGCCATCGTCCGTTTTGGTGCCGCCGCCAAAGAAGCGTTTGAGCGGGAAGAGGCCGCGCGGCGTTTGAATCCATTTGTCGTCGACCGCTCGCGAGACGGTTGTTACATGCACGCCGACCACATCGGCGATCTGCTGCATTTTCAGGGGAACGATGAATTCCGGCCCCTTATCGAGGAACGCCGTCTGCCGGTCGACAATCGCCTGAGCGACTCGCTTGAGCGTGTTGTGTCGCTGCTCGATCGATTCGATCAGCCATTTGGCCGACTCGATCTTGCGCTTGATGTATTCCTTCGTGGTCGCGTCGCATCCGTTGCGAATCATCTCGATGTACTTCTTGCTGATCCGCAGTTGTGGGATGCGCTCGTTGTGCATCTTCACGACATAGGTGCCGTGATCGTCCTGTTCGAGGTACACGTCTGGCGTGACGGTCTGAATGTGAACTTGGCGGAAGCGGCGGCCGGGTAGAGGGTCGAGCGTTTTTAATTCTTCCCAGGCCCGCTTGATGGTATCGATCGTGTAACCGGTCTTGCGTTCGATGACTGGCAAGCGGTTCTGGCCGAGGTCTTCCAGATGCGACGTGATCAGCGTGATGACGACGTCACGCATCGGCAGATCGTCGGTCACTTGCAGCAGCAGGCATTCGCGCAGGTCGCGCGCGCCGACGCCCGGAGGATCGAGCTTCTGGATCAGTTGCAAAACCTTCAATGCTTCGTCGTGCGTGATCCGCGGTCCGAATACGGCGGATATTTCTGCCAGCGAACTTTGCAGGCGGCCGTTCTCGTCCATGTTGTCGATGATGTACTCGCCGAACTCTCGCCACGTGGGAGAGTTGTCGTAGAAATGGAACTGCTCCAGCAAATAGTCGCGAAGCGTCTGCTCGTGTTCCTGGATGTTGGCCATCTGATCGAATTGACGATCGTCGTCCTCGGCCATGCGATTTCCGGACGGACGGGATTCCCAGGAAAAGCTGTCGTCGTTCCAATTTTCGTGCATCGCGACGAGGCGTTCGAAGTCCGCTTCGTTGCTGTTGTCAGTGTCGACCTTTAGTTCGCGGGCTTCGATCGGCGTTTCGGTGGCATCTTCCTTGGCCTTGGCCATTTCCATTTCGCGCTCGGTGTCCGTGGACGACTCCGTACTGGCGGACGCGAGTAGCGTGGGGTTCTCTTGGAGTTCCTGATCGATGCGTTCCTGCAACTCCATGAACGGAAGCTGCAGAATCTCCATCGACTGGATCATCCGCGGTGCCAGCTTCATCTGCTGGCTCATCCGCATCTGTTGTGAGAAATTCAAGTGCATCGCAAATCTCAGATGTCAAATCGCAAAACTCAAATTTCAGATCTCAAAATTCAGATTTCAAACTCAGAAGTTTTGCCGGCCGCGCATGGCGTCGGCGAGCATTTCTTTGTTGGCGAACTCTAGCACACTTCCGGTGGCAATCCCGCGTGCTAAACGGGTGATCTTTACAGGATCATTGGCCAGTACGTTGGAAATAAACAACGCCGTGCCGTCACCTTCGAGTGTCGGGTTGGTCGCCATGACCAATTCCGTCACACCGTCGCGGCGGATTCGCCGCACGAGAGCGTCGATCGTCAAGTGCTCCGGCCCCATTCCTTCGAGCGGTGAAATTCGGCCTTGAAGCACATGATACACGCCGTCGAAAGCTCGCGAGCCTTCAATCACCAGGACATCGCGAGGTTGCTCGACGATGCAAATGACCTGGTGATTGCGTCGTGGATTCTGACAGATTTCGCAAACCTCGCCTTCCGTCAGATTGAAGCACTCGCGGCACGCGCGGACTCGCGTTTTGACCGCTCGGATCGAATCGGACAGGTCGAACGCTTCGGACTCGTCGCACATCAGGACATGCTGCGCCAGCCGTTCCGCCGACTTGCGGCCGATCCCCGGCAGACGCGCGAACTGATCGACCAGACGGCCGACCGCCGGTCCGAATGGATGTTTCTGAGGTTCGAGAAGTTGTTTGGCCATGACGCATCCTACGAATTACTTTTCGCTTCCCAATCCCAGGCCACTCAACATGTCTTTCATTGATCCGAGATCCAGCCCGCCGGCCATTTGGGTAAATTCCGCAGCGGTCGCTTCTTTGAGCTTTCGCAACGCCTCGTTCATCGCAACGACCACCAGGTCTTGCACTGTTTCGCGGTCTTCCGGCCGCAACAGCGATTCGTCGATGTCACAACGCAACACTTCCTGCTGACCGTTCATCTCGACCGTGACCATGCCGCCGGCCGATCCTTGGACCTGCAATCGTCCAAGTCGCTCCTGCATCTCACCCATACGGGCCTTGGCTTCCTGAGCCTGCTTCATCATCTGGGCGAGATTGGCCAATCCTTTGAACATGGTTGTTGCTCTTGGCTGCATTTCGAAAACGTCGGGCAGGCGGCTTGCCTGCTCGTGGTTCAGGTAAAATCACAGGCGAGCCGCCTGTGCTATGAGTTTGTTAATCCGATCCAGCATTCACTCGGGTGACGGCTTCTTTCTTCATAATTTTGGCATTGAACAATTCGATCGCCTTATCGACGTAGGGATCTCCGTTGGTGGAAAGATCCATCCGCCGATTCGGAGTCGCGGTTCGAGGAGTGGCCGACTCGGCAGGAGGGCCATCGTCAGTCACAGTGAAGGTCACCTGAACTGGTTTTCCCGCCAATCGACCGACTATTTCTTCGAGCCGTCCGCGAACTTCGATCTTCTCGCAGAATGACTTGGAGAAAAGGTAGCTCTTGGGGAAGACAAGTTCCAGACGATTTGGCCCGCAAATTGCCACTCGGACCACCTTCCGAAAGTGAATACCGAAATCATCGCCAATATCGGAAAGGACTTGCGACCAGAATCCCGATTCCTCGCCGGGCCGAAAGTCGGCGCTTGACTGCGGCGGAACGGTGGTTGCTGAAGCCGGATTTGGCCCCGCAACAGCTTCTGATGCAACCGATTCCGGTGGCTCGGGACTTTGTGGCTGTCGTGAGTTAGGGTGATCCGGAGCAACCATCCGGCCGGGGTCAGGCACCGCAGAATTCAGAATTTGCGGATGAAAGCGTCCTTCTTCCACAACGTCTCGATCCGCCAATTCTGAATTCTGCGGTGTCTGACCCCTCGCGCGATCTACCGGTTCAGGCTTTTTTTTTTCCGCGTCAATCGCGGGGGCAGACGGCATCGTGATGGCACGAGCGGTTTGAGGCGAACTCAGCTCCGTCAACAAAGCATCGAGCGACTGCAATTGTTCGAGCAGCGTCAAGCGGATCAACGCCAACTCGACCAGCGCGCGGGCAAATGTGGCTCGCTGCATTTTCAGCTTGGCCTCGGCGACGATTTGCAGCGCCGCGACGATTGTGTTCAAGCCCCACGTTTGAGCCTGCATCGCGAGTGCCGCGCGGTTGGTTTCCGACACGCTCAAGAGCGGCACATTGGTAGCCTCGGCCGCGAGCACCATCAGGTCGCGCAGATAATTGAGGATCTGGTCAGCCAGTTCGCCGAGCTGTGCCCCCTCGGACAACGCATGACTGAAGAGCGCGAGCGTCTGACTTCGCTGCCGAACGATGATCGACGCGAACAGCTCCATCAATCTCTCATCGCTGGCTGTTCCGAGCAGCCGATGAACTTCGGCCGCAGTGATTTTCTTGTCGGCACTCGCCAGCAGTTGATCGAAAATCGACTGGCTGTCGCGCATTGACCCGGCAGCACGGCGAGCCACCAATTCGAGTGCGGCAGGCTCGACTTCCATCTTCTCCGCAGCGGCAATTGATGCGAGCCGGTCGATGATTTGTGCAAGGCCAATCGTGCCGAAGTCGAATCGCTGACAGCGAGACAGAATCGTATCGGGTACTTTGTTCGGCTCTGTGGTGCAGAACACGAACTTGACGTTCGGTGGCGGTTCCTCCAGCGTCTTGAGGAGAGCGTTGAACGCCTCCTTCGTGAGCATGTGGACTTCGTCGATGATGTAGATTTTGTACTTCGACCGCATCGATTTGACGCTGACGTTGGCTCGGAGTTGCCGGATGTCGTCGATGCCTCGGTTCGAGGCCCCGTCGATTTCCAGCACGTCGACATCACGGCCGGCAGCGATCCCTTCGCAGGCGTCGCACCGATTGCACGGAGCACCATCGACCGCGTTGGGGCAGTTCAACGCTTTGGCCAAAATGCGAGCCGTCGAGGTCTTGCCAACTCCGCGAGCACCGGTGAAGAGGTAGGCATGAGCAACTCGGCCGGACAAAATCGCATTCCGCAATGACTGCGCGATGTGCTCCTGCCCGATCACCTCCTCAAACCCCTGCGGACGGTAGCGGCGGGCCAAAACAGTGTAAGTTGCGGACGCGGAGATCGGTTCCATGATGCGGCTCGAATCGGCGGTTGAGTTTCAGACCCGCCATGATAGCCGCCGCCCGGTAAGCGACAACGCACCGAGCGCGGCTCCTGCCGGTTCAAAATCGTAGAACAGGCGGCTCGCCTGTTTGGATCTCCCGTCGAATTCACAGGCGAGCCACCTGTGCTACGACTTTTTCACTGGCCGCTGACTCCGGCCGGCTCGCGAGAAAAAATCTGATCGACATCCGGCAGTACCAGATCGGTCGTTCCGGGGCAAACCCAGCGCGGATACTCGCGAGAAATGTCGATGCAGCCTCCGTCCGCGTAAACGCCCGCCGGGTCGAAGAGTCGCAGCATCTTCTCCAGGATTTGTTCGACCTCAACCGGGTTCTTCAGCGTGGTTTGAACATGTTCGTCGACGATGGCTTCGTTCATCCGCAAGTCGCCAGCGTGGTCATGATAGGTTCCGTGCCGCCAATGGAAGATCTCCAGGCACTTGGATACCAGCGTGAAGACCTTGCCTCGCCGCCAGAAATTCGTAAACAAGTTGTCGCCCAGGTAGAAGATCCACGATCCTTCAAATCCCGAGGCATCTGACGAATGGCTATCCGGGTTGCGGAACCAAACTCGATCTCCGGGGACATAATACTTGAGCGGCAACGGATTGCTGCGGGATCCGTACTCCCGGCAGAAGACTCGGTGGAATTCGCCCGATTTGATCGATCGAGTCTCGGCCTGGCGTTGTAGTTTTGCGAGCAGTTCCGGATTGCAAGTTGCCGCTTCTTGGGCTATGGCCAGCGCGATGACATACTCGGTCGCGCGATAACAGGAAAATGAATAGATGGTGCCACTCTTGTCCGGCTGAGTGGCCTTCTCCAACGCCTCGATCAACGGCTTTCCGGGGAGCACGACAAATCCGAAATCCTCAGAGTAGCCCCAGTAATCCGTCGGGCGTTCGGCTTCACTTGTCGCAAACGTCAATGCGGTCTTTCTCGCGGCTTCGACGATGTATTTGCGAATGCGAACGGCCGACGCCAGTTCGTCATAGCTCGGAAACTCGAATGGGACAGGACTCTGCAACATCGCCAGCAGGATTTCCCGTTCCAGATCGCTGGGATTGTTTTTCGTATCGAGCCGAAGCTTCTCGCACAAGTGCGTCGTATCGCGACCGGGTGACCATTCGTTCGCCAGTTCTTCCCGAAGCTGGAATTCGACGAACCATGATCCATTCACCGGTGCGGTCGTTTGCACATATCTCTCCAGCCCCAGGCTGTTGAGTTGCGTCAGGAATTTCCGCTTCGCCGTGTCGATCTCCTGCACCGTCGTCCCATGAATTTGAATGCCTCGAATCCGCGAATTGAGGCTATCTGCGGCATGAGTCATCGGAATGAGCCCTCTTCAATGGCCAAACTCGACACATCACATCAACCAAAACTTAAATAATGGCTCGCCGTTTTTCCAATCCGACTTTGGTCTACCTGCGGAATTCCGGTCGCGGAGAGCCTGTGAAGGAATTGAGCCGCGACCGTCAGGGAGCGGTCATAAGTCCTTGTCCGTCACACTCCC
>JAYVSP010000437.1:0-7454 GCA_043775215.1 Planctomyces sp.
GAACGCCGGCATGTTCTGGTTCTCGGTCCCCAACCCGTAGCTGACCCACGCACCCAGCGACGGCCGCCCGGCGATCGTCACGCCGGTATTCATCTGGCACACGCCCCCCGAATGATTGATGCCGTTCGTCCAACACGACCGCACCACTGCAATGTCATCCACACACTCGGCCGTGTGAGGCAACCAATCGCTGACCCACAACCCGCTCTCGCCGTACTGAGCCCACTTCCGCTTCGACGGAAACAGCGGAGCATCCACCTCCCCCATCGACAAAATCACCGGCTTGAAACTCGCCGGCAGTTTTTGCCCCGCCAACTCATTGAGTTTCGGTTTTGGATCGAACAGGTCGATGGCGCTAGGACCACCTTCCATAAAGAGAAAAATCACAGACTTCGCCCGCCCAAACCGATGCGGCACCTTCGCCGAATGAGCAGACGCGGGAGAGGCCTCGCCTTCGGCCGCGCTCGTTGCTGATCGCAGGAGACACGACAGCGGGATCGCGCCAAAGCCTGCCCCAGCGCGGAGCAACATCTCTCGCCGCGTGACGAAGTCCTCGTCGTGCCTTTGGGAACGAGCTGTATTTTGTTGAGAAATCATCGCGTGCATAAAATCCGTTGACTCAGTCAAGGCAACTGACTTACCGCCTGAGTAAACTCACCATCACCAGGATCGTCCTTGCGAAGGAACGCCTCGGCGATGACGACGCGCTTTTCGGCACAGTAAGCGACAACGCAAAGACGCAGTCCACCACTTTTTCCGGTTCCCGGCAATCCCCACCGAACTTTCAGTATCTTTCCGCCATTCGGAGTTGCCCCCAGCGGCGAGATACTTTTCCCTAACTTGTGGTCACAATCGCCTGACGAGAAATAACCGCACAGAAACTTTTGCAGTGCCGACTTGCTTTGCTCGTAAGTTTCCGCGTCGAACAAGTCCCGGCATTTCTGAATTCCGCAGGCGCTTGGCAAGACAACCCAAGTACCATCTGTTGGAACATATTTCACCAAGGCACCCCCTCACTGCGATCCGCAGCTTCAATGGCAGCACGGTCTAGCTTATGGTCGGCGTGCAGCCAGGGGTCGTCATCAAGAATCTGCTGCATCGCGATGAAAGGGTTGATTCTGGTCGGCTGCTTTCCCACTCCGAGCCCATCGTCATAGGCCATCTTCCATCCGGGGTTCTGGTGCGAGAAGTCGGAAGCGCTGGATGACGTCTTTTCTGAAAACCATTTTCCAATCCGTTCGGCAAGAGCGAGTGTGCCAGCAGCGATGTAATGGAAACTGGCCGGAACATTCTTCAAACGAATCGGCAATGCATCAGCCTCTTGTTCTTGGACGGCAATATCCTCATCAGCCAGAGCCTGAATCAATCGAGTTTTATATTTGGCAACGACCGGTCCTTGATGCAGCGCCAAAAACGTGGCATAAGAAAAGGGATGTCCAAAATCCCGCAGGCAGGCCAAGTCCAAATAGAACAACGCTTTGTTCAAGTTCACGGCATTGAGCCGACCACCCTCTGCGCCGGAAAGCAGAGCAGCAGCACCTTCAATCAACCGTGCTCGACGCTCTTCAGGTGCCATGATTCCTCCCCCGCCTTATCCCTAGCTGACAATCTATTGACTTCAGCTTTCTCCCTTAAAGGGACCGTGCCCATCGTATGCCGGTCAGTCGAGTTGGACTACCCACTCGGCCGTCAGCTTTTTCAGACAACACCTTGCCACGCGACATGATCTCGCGAAGAAAACAATCGCCCGCCTCCAGACGCCACTTCAATGTCTCAGGCGTCCTCACCAGCAGGTCCAGCGGGAACGGAGCGGAAATGGCCAGCCGAATCTTGAGAGCTTGGTCCAAGGGATTTCGCGTCGGCATGACCACCAACAGGTCCACGTCGCTATCGGCATTCAACGTTCCATAAGCGTGCGAGCCAAACAGGATGATCTGGTCAGGATCGAATCGCTCGGCCACCTGCCGCGCGTAGCAATGAATTGCGCGCAATGTAACGTTGGTCCCCCGCCGCAGTGGGGGCGACTCGGTCGCGACTGAATCGTGAAAGTTGTTCGGCATCCTACATCACCCAATTGTCAGGATTCATTGAGAGTTTTGCTTCAACTCGTCGGCCGCACTTGCGAGATCCTGCAACAAGAGCCTTGCGGATCGAAAAAATGATCTTGCTTTCGTCGTCTGGGATGAGCACTTTTGATCGATCTCCCGAATCGCGTCTTTTAACAAGGTCCGTAAATCGGAATCGATGCCGCGGGCTTCAGAAGAAGTTGCTCGACTAATGAATTGGTCCGGCAAGCTGTTTACGAATTCCCAAGGAACAAAGCCAATCATTTGCCTTGCAGTGGATTCGCTCGGCGCGTCCATCACTAGGCCACACCAAAATACTCCTCAAAGTTTGCCGCGTCGAGAATGCCGTGGCGATCCAGATGGACACGAGCCGAAATCACATCGGCCTCGCGCGCCGCCTGACTGAGACAATCCGCAGTCCAGACGATCAACAATCCTGTGGCGGGATGCTCAAACGCCTTGCACCGGGGTTTCGCCGGTTTATCAACAAACTTCAGTTCGCGGAGCAATCGCTGCAACTGCCCATAGGTGATGCGAGATTTCATCGGCTATTCCTTTTTCCGATTAGCGGCTTCGACCTGCGCTCGACATGACTGAAAGTGCCGTTTGGCCGAAGTGGCGATCATAGTCCCACCTTCAAGAATCAAGGGATCGAGTCAATCGTTACGGCTCCACTGGCCTGCGCGTTGAAGGTGACTCGACTTCCCCACAGCAAGGACATGCCAATTAACGGTATTGCTTCCGCGTGTAGTGCCAGAACTTCTCGTTCATGGCCGCACCAATTGACCGTCACCAGATAAACCTCCAAGTCCACGATCTGAGCATCACCCAACTCCGCGCGGCGTGTCCCCACCGACACTCCACCCAGTGACCGCAGCACCTTGCTCGGTAGTGTCACATAACCGTTGAACCCGGTATCGACGACGACCTCCAAAACCGTTGGCGGTTTGCCGGGCGAGATCATCTCCAGCGGGACCACGATTTCGCGATCGGTTGTCACGGTTCCCGTCATCATCGTCCGCGCACCTTTGTGAGACCGCCCAAGCGGTACGCCGCCGGATGGCCCACACGCAATCCGTACAACACGGCATCCGGATGTTTCGCGAGCATCCGCTTGGTCGCGGCCAAGTCATCGGCGTCGGTTTCAAAGTCTCCGGTTGCAATGTCCACCACGACGAATTGCCCTGGGAACTGGCTTTCAACTTTGGCCCGAATTTCGCGCTCGTAGATTTGTTCTCCGCGCGCGGAGACGGTTTCCGGCGACAGCATGACATTCAACATTTTCCAGGCTCCTTTGACAAACGGTTCGGTCAGGAGGCGGGCCACAATACGTCGCACATCAGTTTGCCAAACTCACCCGCCGAATGCCATTGCCGTCTTGCCATCCAAGCGATCGGCGTTTGCTCAGTCCATCCCCGTCCGGTCCATCCTGCCGAGTCCCCGCTCGTAAGCCTCTTGGGAGTGCGGTGGCCCCAGAGGGTGCCCCGCACCGCTTTGGTTCGCGGCGGAGCCGCTGTCTTTCCCCCAACGTCGTTGGATTCTCGGAATCCCCAAAGAGCGGCTCCACCGCCATCCCAACCAGCGATGCCCCGCCGCACTCCAAACGCGCGCTCGGCGCGGGTCTCCCGACCCCGCCGCTCGCTCGACCGAAGGTCTCCCGTTCGGTCTCCCGTATTGAAGCAAACCCGAACCAACGAACAAAGCCAAGGGAGACCTGCGGTCCAAAACCCGGCGGGGTCAGGAGACCCGCGCCGAGCGCGCGATCATCGCGTTGGTCGCGACCAACCACAGCAAAGATTTCTGGGGCCTACGCCGAAGCTCTTCACACCGAACCTGCGGTCTAATTTTTTCAAGACTTTCGGGACAAATTGGACAAAAATAGATCGCGTCACACCTAGCCCAAAGAAATTGAAACAAGAAATGAAAAACGTCCAGCCGCGTGGTGACATCAATTCCGCGCCAAGGCGAATCATGCCCCGGATTCACCATTTCATGCGCGTGAAATCTGGACAAGCTCAGTTCCGAGAGCTTCGTACGCATTTCCGCGTCAACGAGCGCATAGCTCGCGGACTCGATGGGAACGCCGCAGATAAACTGTGACCCTTTCGTGAGTGTTGGCAGACTCTCGGACGTTCCCGTGTCATCCAAAAAAACCAGTACCTTTCCAGGCGATGAAAGCCCCAAAAGAATTTCATTAACGGCAGCCCTCTTCACCTGTCCGCCGATATTTTGCTCAATTTTTGAAGGAATCATTTTACATTCCGATCATCGAAGTCCCGTCTCTACCGCAAAAACGCACGCGGTGGCAGTCAGAAATAGGACTGCTAGCAAAATCATGCAACCACAACCTTCGCCACCTGTCAAAGAATTCCACTTAATACGCGCTCGCCTTGGCGGTGATCGCTCAAGTTGTTTTCCGCTTGCACGAAGTAAATTGATCGCAGCTTCTCGCTTCGTCCGGATGGCTTCAGCCCGATAGGGACGGAGGTCTTCAAAGTCGACCACAATATAGTCAGTGATTTTAAAACTGGAGTGTTCAGTAGCGTAGACAATCTCGTCTAATTCTTCGTCATAGGTGCGGATCACAAAATTCAACATTTCTGCAGAACTAGCACACCGAATCGCGAATTCCAACGTGTCATTGATTTGCTTCAATGTCGTTTCTCGTTGGGCAGAAGATTTCGGATATTTCGGATGTGTCCGAACATACGTCGGTAAGAGTTTGCGGTACGATTGTTGCGAGAATCCAAAAGCAGCTTCAGCGATTTTCTTCTTCCACGATACATCGTCCTTTCCAACGACATCGAGCAACCCTTGAAGTAGGTGGCACATGGCCGAGAGATGTCCAAATTCCCCAAACATGCCCGCTGCGGAAAATTTGACGGCGAGATCATCGGGACGCTCCTGGAGGTATTTCTCATACCAGACGACTGCTTTCTCGAGTTCGTGCTCCGCCCGAGCGTCCTTAGCCAATCGAAGCCATTCGCGAAGTTGTTCTGATGTTGCAGCCGGGCTCCGTAATCCGCCCGGATTGGGATGAGTTTGATTCGCGACCGACAGAATGATGCCACAATGGTCGCAAACGGCATGAGGATTCTTGAGTGCATCAGGCGATATCGGAGCCGAACAACTTGGACAGAGTAGCGCCTTCATTGATGGGCCTTGCTAAAAAGTGAGGAACGGACGATCTGGTGTTTTTCCGGCCGATCGAAGATTCTTCTTAGGACGTATCCCATGCCAGAAGCGTTGTGCAATTCATGCATAGGCTGTGTTGCCATCCGTGCGGTCGTCGTTGAGTGCTCGATCCACCCCGCCGAGTTCCGCTCGTGAGCCTCTATGGAGTGCGATGCCCCTAGAGAGCGCCCACAACGCTTTGGTTCGCGGCAGAGCCGCTGTCTTTCCCCCAACGTCGTTGGATTCTCGGAATCCCCAAAGAGCGGCTCCACCGCCATCCCAAGCGGCGATGCCCGCCGCACTCCAAATTCACGCAACCGTCTTGAGTTCTCGCAGACATTCGCGGATTTCGCCTCGCAATCGGCCCAGGTCTTCGAGCGGTCCTTCGGCCATCGCGGCGAAGAGCGTGGGATTCTTCGGCAGGATGTTTTGCTTGAGGTCTTCCAAGGCATCCAGCAGCCGGTCCATTTGTTCGAGCGTAACTTGCAGTCGATCCACTTCGGTCAGCATAGCGCGATCTCCACCACCCCGACGGGTTCTCCGGCACGATTCGTTTGAAAGAACTTCAGGTATTTCGCCAAGGCCGCTGAACCGTCCACAGCCGCCAACACATCTCCACCATAAATCCGCCGAGCCATCTTGCGAGACACCAAGTTGTACTCTCGTGGCCGCAATGTTTGATTCACGACAACCGGGTCCAATATGAGGATCGCATCGAAATCATCCGGCTCCGATTTGTTCGTCACAAAACTTCCTGCCACGATCACGCGCCGCACGATCCCCGACTTGCCAGCCTCGTCCAATAACTACCGCAAACCACGATACACACGCTGCCGTTGGTCGGACACGTCGAAGTACGAAAATCGCTCCCGAAGTTCATCAACGGTGGCCGAATGAATTCTTTTCTGCCGCTCGCCTTATCAATCCGCGATCCATCACTGGTAGAACTGAACCGTCCGCCGCATTCCCTCGGCAACGGAAGTAGCTCGCCAATCGGGATAGAGTCGCGTGATGAGGTGCTCACGAGGCGACTCGTTGCGGGATAAGGCAGGTCCGCCGATCGTGATCTTTGCCGCCGATCCTGGAACAACCGTCTCTATTGCTGCAACGAGTTGTTCGACAGTAGCCGCTTCACTGGGCAGATTGACGACGTTCGCCCCGTCCGGAGTTTCCAATGCCGTTCGGACAAACGCTTCGGCAACATCCTCGACGAAGTCATATCCCGCCAGCCCGGTGTAGTTGATGTGAAATGTTTCGCCGCGAGCCGCCGCGCGCGCCGCGAGTGATGGCCCGGCCGTCAGCCCTTGATCGCGCTCCGGGCCGTAGACCACATGCGGACGAATGCCGACCGACGGCAATTGGGCGTGCAGCCAGTACTGCTCGGCGATGAGTTCCACTGCCTTTTTGAACGCTCCGTAGAAACTCGGCGGCCGATTATCAACAACCGAGTCTGACGCAACAGCGTTGTCCGGCTCCGGACCGAACACGGCCAGCGAACTGGCATAGGACAGCCCCTGCACGTGGCATCGCCGGGCTTGCTCGAACAGCGCGACGCTCCCCAGCACATTGACCTCGCAGCCAACAAACGGGTCTTGCTGGCAGATCGGGGTAAGTAACGCTGCCAGATGAATCACGTGCGTGACGTGATGTTCGTCAAAGACGCGAGCCAGCAATTCGCGGTCGAGCAAGCTGCCGCGCACGAACGGAACCTCCGCGGCACGCTCGCCGAGCAGGCGTTGCCAGCGCGCCATATTCTCATGCGCGTCAAACGCCACCGCTTTGACACCGCGAGCCAATAATGCTCGCAAAACCCACGTACCAATAAATCCGCCGCCGCCAGTCACCAGAACGATGTCGCTCACGCCGAAACCTCTCCAAAAAAGCACACGCCCGGTCGAGAAAAAAGCGGCATCCCTGCCTGATCAGCCATCCGTGGTGCCTGTGGATAACTTATCGGGGTGAGCGGGATCAAAGACACTGAGTGAGTCTTCGCTTCTCATTCTCGAACCGGGCATGTGAGGTGGTTGCCCGTGTGGGTTTCGTGGTCTCGCCGTATTGTCTGCGGAGGGCTCGTGCTCCACTCGCGAAAAAAGTTCGATCCTCCCTGACCACGGTTCGCGAGTGGAACTCGAGTCCCACATAAGGACCGGCGCAGAAATAACTGTCGTAGCCGAAGTCGCCAGACTTCGGATCTGAACTCTGCCGAGTTCAGCT
>JAYVSP010000438.1:0-11828 GCA_043775215.1 Planctomyces sp.
TGATCTTCGCTCATGAAGGCAGAACAACCAGAAGTCATTCGTGAAGATCAGCGAAGATGAGTGTTTCAAAAATTGTCTTCAGAAGTGGGGGATGTCCGGCGGCTGACGCCTTGCCTCTCACAACCTGTGATTTAAGTCTTGAAGACGCACTAGACGGCGTAGCTACTTTTTGACGCAGACATCTCATTCATGAGTTTGTTCCATTCGTTGGGCGATCTTGCCGTGGAATCACCCAGCAGGACTCATGTTTGGTCATCCCGATGTGTGGGTAGTATGTCTGCGCTTTCGGAGCCGCAAGCAAAACGATCGTCGTCTGCAAACCGGCCGCTTCATGCGTGCGTCGAATCAATTCTCGGCCGATCTCTTGTCCTTGAAATATCACATCCACGGCAAGGTCGGAGAGGTAAGTGCAGTATGAAAAATCTGTGATCGCTCGCGACACACCCACCAGCAACCCGTCGACGCGAGCCGTCACAATCACGTCCGCTTTCCGCAGCATTCCCTCGATCACCGAGCGATCATGGACGGGCCGCCGCTCAGCCAATGTTGAACGGACAAGAGCGTCAATGAACTCGTCGGCGGAAAGCTGCGGTTCAATAGCAAAGTTGGTAGCAGTCGGCTGGGCTGTTTTTGTTGTCATTACCATTCAGCTAACGTGGTTCCGTCGGGAGTCACGAGGAAGAGACGATCGGTAATGGGATAGGCCGTCGTTTCGAAGTCCTTGCGGACCGTCTGTTGGAGCGAGCGCCGCATGTCTTTGTCGTTCGGGAAGAGGATGAGGGCGTCGCGGGAGGGAATCGCCGCGATGAAGGGGCCGCCCAGCATCTCATGGAAATGCTCGTAGAGTCGCGGGTCCAACAGGCGGCTGGCTTCCATGTTGTCGCCCGCCGCCACCATGATGAACGGCAAGGCTCCGTCCGGAATGTCGGGCTTTGCGGCGGAGGTCGGCAATTGACTTAGGTTGGTTATCGCCAATTGATGCAATTCGTCCAGCTCGATGCCCCAGCGCTCCATGTCGAACGTCGTGATGTACCGAAAGCCCGATTGGATGTGAATCACATACGTGATGTTCAAATTGGCCAGCCATTCGTTTTTCGCCAACTGGCCATCTTTGGCAAACGAGTCTGGACGAATAAAGGGAAAGATTTCTTCACGGAAGTCATCCAATCGCTCGGCCCCCAATTGGTCGGAGTACAACGCGGTCACAGCCGACTCAAAGAATTGATCGGTGATCTCTTCCCAATCGCTGGGGATTTGCCGAACTTGGGCCAGCAGATTGCCGAGCGGAATCGTTTTATTTTTGCCGCGGAGTTCGTGGCCGTGTAGTTCATATTTCTCGTCGGGGGTCTTTTCGTGCAGCTTTCCCAACAGCCGAGTAATCGCTCGGTTGAACAGGGCCTCGGTGTCACGCGGAATGCGAAACGTCGACAACATGCGTTCGAAGATCGGCTGCCACAGGTGTTGTTCGTCCTCGGGATAATAGGTCGAGAGGCCGAGGAAAATGTCGCACGCCGTGACCATCCAATAATATCCACTCATGCCCTTCTGATTGCGATCAGCCACCATGGCGAAGTAGGGGAATGTCGCATCCCGGCGCGGATTCACGGCGTTGGCCTGAGCAAACATTTTCTCGCAGTGACCGACCAGCAGCGGGCTCTTAGTGATCGTTTCTGCATCAATGGAGTACGGCATGATGTAACATGAAAGACACACGTCATCGCGTCCTTTCGGAGCGAACCCGACGGATCGTGTGTCGTCTTCGAGCTGATGGTCCCATTCGGATGGGAATTCGAGCTGGAAGATATTCTTCGGATGTTCGAAGAAGGTGTAGTCGCCGCGAGGCGTCAGTCGAGCCTGCAACGAGGGACTGGTCTTTTTCTGTTCTTTCCGTTCCAAACGTTCTTGCTTTTCCTGCTTTTTTCGGCGTTGCTTATCCTTTTTTTCCAGTTCGCGTTTCTGATTTCGTTTGGGTTGCTTGGACATTGGTCGGTTCACCTCGTTCTATTTCGATGCATCGAAGTTTGTGATCCAAGAAGTCGGCTAAATAGCTAGCGAGGCTTTGCCTCAGACCCTGAGCCGGAACGCGCTAGCGTCCGGTTCGAGAGTCCCTCGGCGTTCCGAACCGGACGCTAGCGCGTTCCGGCTGAAAAAACTGGACACACTGTGTTCGACTTTGTTGGATCAAGCAGACTAGGGTTTCCATTCGCTCAAAATGAGGGTATTGATTTCCAATTGATATCGGCGCAAGAACAGAGACCTTGCAACAGGCGGGTGCAAACAGACTCCAATCCCGTCGCGAGGTCGCCGATGGTTGTACGTTTGATGCTGCGAGATGTTCAAGAGACTTGTGCTCCGGACATGGGCGGCCAAGGAGTGCTGCGATAAGGTCGTGCTCGACGTGCTCAGCATCAACCCGCCGACGAATCTCGGTGGATTGCGGTACTACCAAAGAATTGTACGGCGCGGACGGCGGGCCGACCGAGACGTTTGGTGCTCAGTGTTTGTTGGCTCGGCGATTTGCCGAAGCCGGAGTCCGCTTCATTGAGGTGACTCACACCGACTGGGACCATCACGGCTTCTTGAGTTCGCTGAGGCCCAAGACTTGCCAACAAATCGACAAGCCGGTCGCGGGTCTGCTGGCCGACTTGGCACAGCGCGGCTTATTGGACGAGACGCTTGTTGTGTGGGGCGGCGAATTCGGGCGGACTCCCGACGACCCGACTCAGGACGGCCGCGGTCATAACAACAAAGGGTTCTCGATGTTCCTGGCCGGCGGCGGCACGAAGTCTGGCCACATCCACGGTGCGACCGAGGATTACGGCTACGAAGCCGTCAGCGGCAAAGTCCACATTCACGACCTGCACGCCACCATGCTGCACCTGCTCGGCCTGGACCACGAACGACTCACGTATCGTCACGGCGGCCGAGATTATCGCCTGACCGACGTGCATGGCCGCGTGGTCTCGGAGACCTTGGCGTAGCTGGTCGAATGGACTTACGAATCTGTGCAAGGACTCCCCACCACCTGCCGCATGACGGTACGATGGATGCTGACACGAGCACAATTGTCTGAGGCGATGCAATCAGACAATTCGGCCGGGGAGTCGACCGTCAGACGACATGTTGACGGTTTTCTGGATCACCGTCCGAGTTCCAGCCGCTCGTGCTGATCGCAGAGGGCCATCCGCTGCTCGCCCTTGAGCGAATAGAGTACGACGCAGCCCATCAGTTTGAATCCGAAGTTGGACGCCGATACCAGTTGCTGGACTGGGATAGTGATGCGGTTCTCGCGAATTTGTTCACGCATGCGAGTCGTGATGTCCGTTGGCGGCTTTTCATCGAGAACATCGGTGAAAGTAAAAGCCTCGTGAATTTGCAGTCCTGCGCCGGCGGACGATGTTTGCGTCCGAGAATCCAGAAACACGAGTGAGCCTTCGCCATAGAGGCGGCTCTGCCAGCGTCCGGCTTCGCGGTACGTCAAGCTCAGTATCTTGGTCTTGCCAAAAGCCGGATCGTTTCCCACGAGTGCTGTTTGCACCACGAGCCCGAAGCGACCTGTCGTCGCCGACTGGCGGAGCCGCGTGGTCAGATCTACCCAGTTTTCGCCGGCACCGAATCGCGCATCGAGGATTTGCAGCGGAGCAGCCGACAAATTGGGCGCTGACGGTTCATCGAACGAAATGGGGGCGTCGTCAGGAAACGCTTGCAATCGGATCTCGTCACTGCCGAATCGATACCGCAGAACGATGAATCGCGGCCCGGTTGCCTTGTCCGATCTCAGCAGACTCGCCAGCGAGGGGCGGACCATCATTGATCGGCTGCGTATCACCAGATGGCTGCGGACGACATCGGTGACGTCTACGAAACCCTCCTCACCCAATAGGCCGGCTCCAAACCAGGCGTTGAGAACATCTGGAAATTGGTCGGACGGTGCATGCACTTTCGGAGACGCATCCAACAGCACCACCGAGTGGTCTCCGGGAGACTCCTCGTAATACCGGCCGTTCAGGCGATAGCGCAGCTTCAAGTGCTTAGAGGCACCGAACGCGAAATCTCCACCGACCAGCGCTGAATGCACGACGGCCACCAACCGTTGGGATTTGGCAGCGGCTTGCTGAAAACGGGGAGTCAGATCGACCCACTTGTCTCGGACGCCGTATCTCGCCTCTAGGATTTCCAGTCCCGGCGTGATCGGGATCGAGGAACCTATAACCGGAATGGCGGACGAACTACTGGATGTCATTGGCTCCGAGGTCTCGACCGTAGTTGACTCGCTCTCGCCCTTCGGTGGTGGAACAATTGTCGCGATGGAAATTGGCGGCGTCGACCAGAGTGCTTTGATCAGAATCAATCCCACGAATGCCACCAGCAATGCACCACCGACAGCGACAGGCCACCTCTTCGCGATCGACCTCCGTCTGGGACGCACGCCGAAACTGGCGATTGCGTCCGCTGTACTCAGCCGAGCCATGAGCACATCGCGTTGCGAACGCAGTGTCTGCAACGTCGCGCCCACTTTGGCAAGTTGAAGTTGAATGTCGCCGACTGAGTCATCCTGTTCGGACTGCCTGCGGGTGACTAACGGCAGCGCGTCGCGCGCGAGTGTTTGCAATTCGGCCAGGCGTTGCTCGTAGCCCCGAATCACTTGTTCGATTTGCAAGATCGTGTCGGTCGGACGGTCGACCTCATGGTTCGTGATGGCTGGCTTCGTCGCGTTGAGAGTGTCCGAACGGCAATCCAAATCGTGGGACGGCAACGCATCGGCCGAGCCGTCTAATCTGGATTTCTGAGGTTCATCACGTGAACTCGGCGCCTCTTCAATGTTCTGCAATGCGGCGGATACGGCGTCGGCGTCGGGATAGCGGTCTTGAGGCTGCTTGCTCAAGAGACGCAGCACAATATTTGCGAGGCCGGGAGGAACGTCAGGAGTGAGTTCCGCGAGCGGCGGCACAGTTTCATAAGCGTGCTGAAACACCAGCGACGTCGCGCTGTCTCCACAAAACGGAAGCCGCCCCGCCAACATCCGATACAGCACGCAGCCCAGCGAGTACAAATCGGCTCGCTGATCGACCGGCAATCCACGTCCCTGTTCCGGCGAGATGTAATCGGCCGTTCCGAGCAGAGTGCCATTGTTCGTCAATCCGGCGGTCGTTTGCACGGTCTTCGCCAATCCGAAATCCGCCACCAGAGCCTGTTGCCGGACTTCATCCCACAGCAGGTTGCCCGGTTTGATATCGCGATGAACAAGCCCCGCACGATGAGCGACTGACAGACCCGACAAGATGTCTCGGACAAACGCAACTGCCTCACGCCACGGCAACCGATCGCGACGCGCCAGAATTTGAGCCAGCGACTCGCCGGGAACATATTGCATGGCGAAGAAATGCACGCCGCGATCTTCACCGATGAAGTAAATCGGGACGATCGCCGGATGTGCGAGGCTGGCCGTGGCAGCGGCCTCGGTGCGAAAACGCTGGACGAAATCGGGGAAGCATGCCAATTCCGTCGGCAAGACTTTGACTGCGACCCAGCGATTGAGAGCGGCTTCGTAAGCCCGATAGACGTCCCCCATCCCGCCCCGGCCGAGACGTTCAGCGAGGCGATAGTGACCGAGCTGTTGATCGGAAAGAGACGGCGGCGGCAGAGCTGATGAAGACATTCCATGGTCCGTCCGGGATTCCGCAGTTCCTGTGGGAGTCGGAGCGGCGGAATCGCCCGCGTGAGCCGAACCTGTGTCGGTGAGATTCTTCTCGCAATCTCCAAGCTGCTTGAGGAACTCAGCGATCGTGGAGATCCGCTCCGCCCCGCCGCACGTCAGCGTTCGTTCAAGCAGCGGGCGTAACGACTGCGGCAATCGAGCCTGAAAGCGAGGACTGCGTGCGAACTCTCCAACAGTGCCTCCCTCGGAAAGCAACCGACATAACAACGCTCCCAACTGATAAACATCGATCCGCATGGGATCGCCCGGCCGGCTTTCGGAAATCAGTAACCGGCGAGCCGTTGCCAAGTCCGACGGAATTTTGATCGACGTGCCGACTCGCAGCTCCGGTGGGCAGCGCTCCTCATCTGCGAGTGAGCCAATGACGAACGGCTCGCTTCTCGGAGTGTCCAGAACCACGCGGTCCGTAACCGCGTCCCGATGAACGGTTTCAGGACCGATATCGAGGTGCAGTCGGCCCTGTTCGTGGAATTCGGCGAGCTGATCAGCGACCGCGCGGACGATACTCAAGCTCTGCCGACTGACCGCCAGTCGATTATCCAAAGAGCGTTCAAATGCGGTGGTGACCATCTAAGCCTCCCTCGTGTGCGAGACAACAGAGTAATGTAATGAGCCAGAGAATCAGGCACAGGAACTTGACGTTTTTGGGAAGGTCGCTACGAAAGAAGATCTTCCCATGAGAGGCTTGGCGTCCAATTCTTCGAATTTGGCAAGTATGAACCGTTGATCCATAATAAATCGTATGCTGGCTAATTCCGAGAAATCGGACACCCGACTTCGGCCCGACATTCCAAAGGCCAACAGTGATGAGCTTTCCTGAAACTCGCCATTCCTTGATTTGCCGGTTAGCGAGCGATGCCGCCGCGTCTGACTGGCAGGATTTTCTGGCCGATTACTGGGGACCGATCTGCCGGTTCGCACAAGCGCGGGCGTCGATTTCGTCTCAGGACGCCGAAGACATCACCGCTCAGGTGTTTCAGACATTGTGGCAAAGCGACCTCTTGGCACGCTGGAACGGCAATCAAGCGGCCAGATTGAGAACTCTGATTTGCAGTGTCGCGAACAACGTTTTGGCCAATGACTCACGAGTGCGTTCGGGACGGAAGCGACTGCTGCGAGAAAACGCGCAAGCCCTGATCAACACACCGGGAATCCCACTAATCAGCTCCGACGCGGAGTCTCGCGAGGAGTCTGATACGTTCTATGCCGCATGGGTTCACGACCTGTTGCAACAGGCCGTGGATGCTCTCTTGACCGAGTACCAAGCACAGAACCGCACGGACTGTTTTCGGACATTGTATGGTCGGCTCTGTGAAGGGATGACATTGCCCGAAGTGGCAGACGCGCTGGGTGAAGAGCTTTCGACGATCGAACGATACAACCGAAACGCACGCGAAAGGCTCCGCGAAAAACTTCAGACGATCACCCGCACGCACGCCGAGCGATACACCGCACCCGAACACGTTGAGTCAGAATTCACCACCGAGTGGCAACGGTTGGGCGACTACCTTCAAGAGCATGGAGGGCTGGAGAACGCAGTTCGCCTGGCCTACGAGCGAATCGACCGGTCGGCGCGAGCCGGCCGGCAAGGAGTTGTGCTCCGCGAGATTCAAGAATTTCCAAAATCACGCACCGCGATGGACCGCTCAGTACATCAATGAAGTGACGACGCAGTTTTCACTCGTCAGCAATTCATCCGCGACTCTTTGGAAAGGACCGACACATGGGCATGTTCTCTCGCATCGGTGATATCATCTCCGCGAACTTCAACGAATTGATCGACAAGTTCGAAGACCCCGAAAAGATGCTTAGGCAAGCGGTTCGGGAAATGGAATCGGCAATCACGCAAGCCGAACATGACGCAGCCAAAGTTCTCGGCAGCGAGAAACTGCTCGTGAAAGAACTGGCTCATAACGAGCGGCAAGCGGCGGAATGGGAGCGCCGTGCGGAACAAGCCGTGACGGCCACAGACGATGGCTTGGCCCGCAAGGCAATCAGCCGCAAGCAAGAACACGCCAAGCTGATGGTCGCGCTGCAGGATCAACTCCGCGAGTCACAGCAAGCAGGGCAAACTCTCCGCATTCAACTCGACGCGATGCGGGCAAAGCTCGCGGAAGCCAAACGCAGCCTGACGACAATTGCTGCTCGAAAGCGTGTGACCGAATTCCAAATGACGTTGCAGACGCTGCCTGCCACGAATGCGGATGCGGATGCCTTTTCCAAATTCGCGCGTCTCAAAGAGAAAGTCGAGAAAGCCGAGGCTGAGGCTGAGGCTTTCGTCGAAATCCGCCAGCAGGCCGCGTATGGACAGTTCGTGGAAGCACCCTCGAACAACTCCGACGTCGAACTGGAACTGCGAGCGCTAAAGAACAAACTCAAGGCATAGGGTGGTGAAGACTCAGCAAGTGCTTTGCGGCTTCCGAGGCAATGAAAACCGGAAACGACGGTTACGGAGCGTCTATTATTCTTCGCACGGGCGAGATTGATGCTTTGTTTAACCCCAATACCCCAATGCCATCGGCATGGGCGCGGTGGATACGACTCGTGCATGCCGATGGCGTTGCGGTTAAACATCTCTCAATCTCGCCCGCACGAAGAATAAGTCCTTGCGAGTCATCATTCCCACACGATCGCGGCTCGAAAGATTCACGGGCTCTCCGCATGGTGAATTTCGACGTCTTCAGCACTATCTCTCTGCACCTGCCCGCTTGGAGATCACTCCTTCTCATTTTGTTGCAACGGCGCGTTGTGAAGCGTTTGCCCTCGCTGACGATTCGGATTAGTGTTGGCATCGGGCGGCAAAGGAGTGTGCAGGAATGATCGCCGAATTTCGTGTTGCTGTGTGTCTCCTATTGTTTGCTGTGGCGACCGGCCTGGCTGACGACGTCCCGCTTGCCTGGGACGGTCCGATCAAGTCGGAGCACGTTCGACCGCATGTTGAGTTTCTGGCGAGTCCCAAGCTCGCGGGGCGCGCCGGTTTGGACTCGGCCAAAGCGGCGGAGTACGTCCGTCGGCAATTGGAGCAGTGCCGGCTCAAGCCGCTGTTTGCGAATGGGTCGTTCGAGCAAATCATTCCTGGCTCGGATGACTCGGATGAGGCGCAGGCCGACAAACCGTCCGCTCCGCAATCACCGCAAATCGCCGGACGAAACATCGGCGCATGGCTCGAAGGAAGTGATCCTCAATTGCGCGATGAGCTGATCGTGTTGGGAGTCCACTTCGATCACTTGGGGACTCGCCAAGGCGCGATCTATCGCGGTGCGGATGACAACGCCAGCGGCACGGCCATGATGCTTGAGATTGCTCGGCAACTTGCGGCGTTGAAGATTCGTCCGAAGCGGAGCGTGGTATTCGTGGGCTTCGACATGGAAGAGCAAATGTTGTGGGGCTCGCGCTGGTTCGTCGCGCATCCGCCGTGGCCGATTGAAAACGTCAAGCTGTTCCTCACCGCCGACATGATTGGCCGGTCACTCGGTGACTTGCCGCTGCCAACGGTCTTCGTCATGGGCAGCGAACATGCTCCAAGTTTGAAGCAAACCCTGGACGCGGTCGGCTCGCCGCGCGGTCTGGAAGTGGCGCGGCTCGGCATCGACCTGGTCGGCGTGCGAAGCGATTACGGTCCGTTCTGGAACGAGAAGGTGCCGTTCCTATTTTTCTCGACGGGCCAGCATCCCGATTATCACTCGCCGCGCGACGTGCCGGAGAAAATGGATTTCGACAAAGTCGCGCGTGTCTCCAGCTTGGTGCTGAACGTCATCCGCTCGGTCGCTCAGGCGGAGCACGCGCCCGAATGGACCGATGACGTGCCGCCCAGCTTGGACGAGGTGCGAGCCGTGCATCGCATCACGAAGCTGTTGCTCGACGCCGACGGCTCGCGCAAGCTCACCGACCTGCAACGCCTGATCGTCACGCAAGCCCACAACAAGTGCCAGCAGTTGCTCGTCAAAGAAACGTTCACGGCCAACGACCGCAAGTGGCTGATTCGCACGTCGCAGTTGCTGCTGTTGTCGGTGTTCTGATCGCCGAGCCGAATTATTCATGGCATCACAATAACCCGACGCGCAAGCGAGGCTATGGCGTGTCGTGCCCACGGCCTCGCTTGCGCGTCGGGTTGGTGCGCCGCGCCGCCGTGTCATCGCTCAGCGGCGGTTCGTACGATTGGCTCATGAAAGTCCTGTTATGGTGCGGCATTCAACCGAGCCAGCGCTGAGGGAACGTCAGGATCTGTTTCAAACAGCGCATGCGGCGAACCCTGGCGATCAATGAACCCGGTGATCTCCAACACCATCGCCACGGAAGGAGTCAGTCCACACAGGACGATGCGGCCCTTTTTCGCCATCACCAATTTGCGCAGCTCCAGCAACGTTTGCAGAGCGAGCGTGTGCATCATCTCCACGTTGCGGAGATTGAGCACCACGTGCGGAGGTGCATTTGCCACGGCGGCGAACAATTCTCGACGCAACGATTCCGTCGCTTTCTCGCTGTCGAGCCGCGTTTCGAGGACCGTCAGGACAAGACTGTTCGCATCCGAAAAGGTGGCGATGTGCTGAAATTCCGCTGCCAGCATGATGGTGTCGATCAATTACGAGGAGGGCGGTCCGACTTTGAGCACGACGGCGGTGATGTCGTCGATTTGCGGTGTCCCTTGGCAAAAGCCACGCACCGCGTAGTACAGGTTATCGACAATCTGCAAGGCCGATTCTTCCCGGTAGACCCGCACGATGTCCAACATCCGTTCCGTACCGAACATGGTCTCTTGGGGAGCCCGTGCTTCCAGTATCCCATCCGAAACGAGAACGACGACTTCGCCAGGTTCCAGGATCATCTCGCCGCTGGATTCGTAAGCGTGATCCGGCATCAGTCCGAGCGGATAACCGCCGCTGTTCAACTGCCATTTCACGGCGCCGCTGGTATCGAGAACATAGCCGGTCGGATGTCCGGCATTCGTATACGCAAAGGAGCGCGTACGGGGATTGAGTTGCCCGAAAATCGCCGTGATGAAGTTTTCCGATTGAGTGTCTTCCACGAGAATCCGGTTGGTGATCGTCAGGATTTCTCCCACATTGTCATGGGTCCGTGCCAAGGCACGCACGTACGCGCGCATGGAGGCCATCAGCAGTGAAGGTCCCAGGCCGTGCCCGCTGACGTCGGCCAACACGATCCCGATGGTATCGTTGGGCATGCGGACGTAGTCGAAATAGTCGCCGCAAGTGCCAATCGCGCAGTACGACATCCCGCCGATATCGAAACTCGACAATTGCGGAACGACGGGCAAGAGCCGTTGCTGAATGGCGCGTGCGGCTCGGAACTCATGATGCGCCGCGTCCAGCAGATCCTCGGCTTTGCGGCGGCCGTTGCGTTCAATCGCAAAACGCAAAGAACGCGCGAGAATGTCTCCGTTCACCTGCCCTTTGACGAGAAAGTCTTCGGCCCCTTCTTGCAACGCGGTCAGGGCGAGAACCTGATCATCGAGACCGGTGAGCACCACGATTGGAATCCCAATCGCCGCGCGGCGGACTCGCAGAAACGTTTGCAGTCCCTCGCAATCGGGCAGCATGAGGTCCAACAGCACCACATCAATGCCGCCAAACGCCAGTCGCTCCAAGCCCGTCGCCAGACGTTCCGAGCACTCCAAGTCAAACATTCCGTCCGACAGCTTGGCCAGCAATCCCTCAATCAACCGCCTCTGAACGAGGTTGTCTTCCACCAGTAGAACGCGGATCGGAGCATCGGTCATGATGGACTTACGATACGATCCGCTCGTGAAATTGCAATGAGCCAGCCTAACCCGAATTATTCATGCCCCAAACCAACCCGCCGCGCCAGCGAGGCCCGCCGCACGCATTGGCCTCGCTTGCGCGTTTTGAAGTTGCGCAGTCTTGTTTTTCCCAACCCGACGCGCCAGCGAGGCCCGCCGCACACATTGGCCTCGCTTGCGCGTTTTGAAGTTGCGCAGTCTTGTTTTTCGCCCCAAAGGGCCAAAGGGGTGCAACTCGATAGCCCAGGGCGGAGCCCTGGGTGACGAATAGAACAACAATAAGAAGCCCTGAAAGGGCGAAACTCCACGGAGGCCAAAGACATCCATTTGTTTCGCCCCTACAGGGCCTTC